>NZ_JBFUKP010000007.1:0-209482 GCF_056400765.1 Ramlibacter sp. P4_H7 | reverse complement strand
GGTGCTGGCGGTGGCGCCGGCGGCGGTGGTGGAGCYGSYGGTGGTGCCGGTGCGGGYGCCAGTGCCGGCGGYGGCGCGGGTGGTGGAGCAGGTGCTGGCGGCGTGGGTGCGGGTGCGGGCGTCGGCAGTTCCAATGGCGGTGGTGCTGGCGGTGCGCCGGCAGGAAACGCCGGCGGCAACGGCGGCGCCAACGTGGGCACGGGCAACAACGGCAATGGCGTAGGCAACACCGGCCTGGGCAACCAGGGCAGTGGCCCCAACGCGGATACCGCGGGCAACGCCTGCTGCGGCAACCCCGGTAACGGTGGGAATGGCGGCGGCACCGCTGGTGGTGGCGGCACCGCTGGTGGTGGTGGCACCGCTGGTGGTGGCGGCACCGTCGGAGGCGGCGGCACCGTCGGAGGCGGCGGCACTGTCGGCGGGGGCGGCACTGCCGGTGGCGGCGGCACGGCCGGTGGCGGCGGCACGGCCGGTGGCGGCGGTACCGTCGGTGGTGGCGGCACTGTGGGCGGTGGCGGCACTGTGGGCGGTGGCGGCACTGCAGGCGGTGGCGGCACTGCAGGCGGTGGCGGCACTGTCGGTGGCGGAAGCACTGTGGGCGGCACCGGCACCGTTGGAGGTGGCGGCTCGGTCGGTGCTGCGGGAGGAAGCACCGGCGTGACGGCTCCGGCGGCGGTTGCACCCGTGGCGATCACGCCGGCTATCCGCGGCCCCGGCGCCGGAACGGCTGCAGCAGGCGCGGCTCCGGCGAGCGTGACCGCGCTCGGCGGGCCTGCGGCGACTGCGGGCCTCCTCGGCGCGAACCTCGGCTCCGGAGCGACCGGCAGCAGCGCGCTTGGCAGCGGGTCCACGGCCAGCAACGGCAGCAGCGCGGGCAATGGATCTGCCCTGGGAGCCGGCCCGGCACGCCGCCCCAAGGCCGACCGCAACTGAGCGTTCCGGCAACGAAAAAGCGGCCCGCAGGGGCCGCTTTTTCATGGCGCGTGGAAGCTGCTCAGGCTGTCACTTCCTTCGCCGTCTCCGCGTATTCGGCGATCTGGTCGAAGTTCAGGTAACGGTACACCTTGTCGCCGTCCTTGTTGATCACGCCCATGTCGGCGTGGTATTCGCTCACCTTGGGGATGCGGCCCAGCTTGGAAGCGATCGCCGCCAGTTCCGCCGACGCCAGGAACACGTTGGTGTTCTTGCCCAGGCGGTTCGGGAAGTTGCGGGTGGAGGTCGACACCACGGTGGCGCCCTCCCGCACCTGCGCCTGGTTGCCCATGCACAGTGAGCAGCCGGGCATTTCGGTCCGGGCGCCGGCGCCGCCGAAGTTGGCGTAGTGGCCTTCCTTGGTCAGCTGCTCGGCGTCCATCCGCGTCGGCGGGGCGACCCAGAGCTTCACCGGGATGTCGCGCTTGCCTTCCAGCAACGTCGACGCCGCGCGGAAGTGGCCGATGTTGGTCATGCACGAACCGATGAACACCTCGTCGATCTTGGTGTCCTGCACCAGCGACAGCGGCTTCACGTCGTCGGGATCGTTCGGGCAGCACAGCAGCGGCTCGGTGATCTTCGCCAGGTCGATTTCGATCACGGCCGCGTACTCGGCGTCCTTGTCGCCTTCCAGCAGGTCCGGCTTGGCGAGCCAGGCTTCCACCGCCTTGATGCGGCGCTCCAGCGAACGCTTGTCGGCGTAACCCTGCGCGATCATGTTCTTCATCAGGACCACGTTCGACTGCAGGTACTCGGCGATCGGCGCTTCGTTCAGCTTCACCGTGCAGCCGGCGGCGGAGCGCTCCGCCGAGGCGTCGGACAGCTCGAACGCCTGTTCCACCTTCAGGTCCGGCAGGCCCTCGATCTCGAGGATGCGGCCGGAGAAGATGTTCTTCTTGCCTTCCTTGGCGACGGTCAGCAGGCCCTGCTGGATCGCGAAGTAGGGGATCGCATGCACCAGGTCGCGCAGCGTGATGCCGGGCTGCATCTCGCCCTTGAAGCGCACCAGCACCGACTCGGGCATGTCCAGCGGCATGACGCCGGTGGCGGCCGCGAAGGCCACCAGGCCGGAACCCGCCGGGAAGCTGATGCCGATCGGGAAGCGCGTGTGGCTGTCGCCGCCGGTGCCGACGGTGTCTGGCAGCAGCAGGCGGTTCAGCCAGCTGTGGATCACGCCGTCGCCGGGCTTGAGCGCCACGCCGCCGCGGTTGCTGATGAAGGCGGGCAGTTCGCGGTGCGTCTTGACGTCCACGGGCTTCGGATACGCCGCGGTGTGGCAGAAGGACTGCATCACCATGTCGGCGGAAAATCCGAGGCACGCCAGGTCCTTCAGTTCGTCGCGCGTCATCGGGCCGGTGGTGTCCTGGCTGCCGACGGTGGTCATGCGCGGCTCGCAATAGGTGCCGGGGCGCACGCCCTTGCCTTCCGGCAGGCCGCAGGCGCGGCCGACCATCTTCTGCGCGAGGGTGAAGCCCTTGCCGGAATCGGCGGGCGGCTTCGGCAGGCGGAAGGTGGTGGAGGCGCCCAGGCCCAGGAAATCGCGCGCGTTGGCCGTGAGCGACCGGCCGATGATCAGGTTGATGCGGCCGCCGGCGCGCACCTCGTCCAGCAGCACGTCGCTCTTGAGCGCGAAGCGCTCGACGACGGCGCCGTCCTTCTCGATCGTGCCTTCGTACGGGAAGATGTCGATCACGTCGCCCGTCTCCAGCTTCGAGACGTTCACTTCGATCGGCAGCGCGCCGGAGTCTTCCTGCGTGTTGTAGAAGATGGGGGCGATCTTGCCGCCCAGGGTGACGCCGCCGAAGCGCTTGTTCGGCACGAACGGGATGTCCTGGCCGGTGGCCCAGATCACGCTGTTGGTGGCGGACTTGCGCGAGGAACCGGTGCCGACCACGTCACCGACGTAGGCAACCTGGTGACCCTTGGCCTTGAGGTCCTCGATGAACTTCATCGGGCCGCGCTTGCCCTCTTCTTCCGGCTGGAAGGCCGTGCCGGGACGGCTGTTCTTCAGCATCGCCAGCGTGTGCAGCGGGATGTCGGGACGCGACCAGGCATCGGGCGCGGGGGACAGGTCGTCGGTGTTGGTCTCGCCGGGCACCTTGAACACGCTGACCGTGATCTTCTGCGGCACTTCGGGGCGGCTGGTGAACCATTCGGCCTCCGCCCACGACTGCATGACTTCCCTGGCGAACGCATTGTTGGCCCGGGCCTTCTCCGCGACGTCGTGGAAGTAGTCGAACATCAGCAGCGTCTTCTTCAGCCCGTTGGCCGCGATCTGCGCGACCGCCGCGTCATCGAGCAGGTCGATGAGAGGCTTGACGTTGTAGCCGCCGACCATGGTGCCGAGCAGCTCGGTCGCCTTGGCCTTGGAAATCGCCGGGACCTGGAGGTCCCCATGTGCAACGGCCGCGAGGAAGCTCGCCTTGACCTTGGCCGCGTCGTCCACGCCCGGCGGCACGCGGTTCGTCAGCAGGTCCAGCAGGAAGGCTTCTTCCTTGGCCGGGGCCGCCTTGATCAGCTCGATCAGGTCGGCGGTCTGCTTGGCGGACAGCGGCAGCGGGGGGATGCCGAGCGCGGCGCGCTCGGCAACGTGTTCGACGTAGGCTTGCAACATGGGGTTCTCCGTTCAATAGGGCGTCATTTCGCCGGTGCGCCTGGAGCGGGCTCCAGGATGTTCACGGGCGGGCGGTTCTTCATTTCCTGGGCGAAGGCAACCTGCTCCGGGCTCTGGCACTCGTCGGCCAGGCGCTTGCCTTCCTTCTGGTTCATCAGCATCGACTTGTTGCCCAGCTGCAGCCACAGCGCGCCGCGCGCCGGGTCTTCCAGGCGGATGGCGCCGGTGCGGCTTTCCACCGGGTGCATCACGAAGCGGTTGACGCCGCGCGAGACGAGGAAGTAGCCCTCGCGGCGCAGCGGCTTCACGGTGACCTTGGCGCCGAGTTCGCAGGCGATCTCGCCGGTGTACACGCGCTTGGAAATGGCCACTTCCGCTTCGGTGAGCTTGTCGGCTGGGTTGTAGTCCTCCGTCGGCGTTGCCTCCTCGACCGCCTGGCGCTTGTTCGCCGCGGGCGACTTCTTCGCGTCCACCGGCTTGGTGGACTTGGCCGCGGGCTTGGCGGGCTTTTCCGCCGTCTGCGCGGAGGCAGTGGCGGCAAGCGTTGCGATCACGATGCTGGCAAACACGATTTTCATGACGTCTCTCCTCTGGACTTAGGGACGCGCGCCGGAAAACCAGGCGCGCGCTTCTTCGGGGAGCGGCCTGCCGGTCTGGTGTGCCCTCTCCAGCACCTGCCAGTAATAGCGGTAGCTCGCCCTGTCCTCGAGTTTGCCGTCGAAGCTGATCGGCGCCCAATTCGCGGCTTCGGCGCCACGAAGAATCTGTGACGCCTTGTGAATTTCGTCAGCGCTGGGAGCAAACACTTCCACGATCGTCCTGATCTGGTCGGGGTGGATGCTCCACATGCGCGTGTAACCGAACTCGTTGGCCGCACGCGACGCCGCCGCCCGGAAAGCGGCCTGGTCCTTGAATTCCGTCACCACGCCATGCGACGGCACCTTGCCGTGGGCGTGGCAGGCGGACGAGATCTCCAGCTTGGCGCGCACCACCAGCGGATGCGTGAACTGGCCCTGCACGCCCATGCCGTGCGAGGGGATGGCCCCGCCATGCGCCGACACGAAGTCCATCAAGCCGAAGCTCAGCGACTGCATGCGGGGATGCGCCGCGATGTCGAAAGCGCGATGCACCGCCGCGGGTGATTCGATCAGCCCCTGCAACGGCAGGTCGCGGGCGCCGGCGGCATCGAGCGCGCGCGCCGCACGCTCCACGTCCTCGGGCCGCTCCACCTTGGGCAGCATGACGTGGACGAGACGGTGGCCGGCCTTGCCGGCGATGGTGGCGATGTCGCTGTCGAAAGCGGGATGGTCCACCGGATGCACGCGCACGGCGACGCGCGCGTCGGGCTTCGCATTCAGCGCGAGTTCGACGACCAGAGCAGCATGCTCCGCCTCGCCGCCGACCGGCGCGCCGTCCTCGCAGTCGAGCGTGACGTCGAAGACGCAGGCACCGAACTCCTGCGTCATCTCCTCCTGCAACTGCAGGCTCTTGCGCATGCGCGCCTCGACGCCGCTGTAGTGGTCGCACACCGGCAGCGCGCCGGTGCGCGCCTGGGCACCGAGGAGGACTTCGCGGGGATGCGCCACGGCAGCCGGCTTACAGGAGGTGCGCCACGCCCTGCTGCTCTTCCTGCAGCTCGTTCAGCGTGAGGTTGATGCGTTCCTGAGAGAAGGCGTCGATCTCCAGGCCTTCGACCAGCTTGTATTCGCCGTTCTGCGTGGTGACCGGGAAGCCGAAGAGGATGTCCTTGGGGATGCCGTACTGGCCGTCCGACGGGATGCCCATCGTGACCCACTTGCCGTTGGAGCCCAGGGCCCAGTCGCGCATGTGGTCGATGGCCGCATTGGCCGCCGACGCGGCGGAGGACAGGCCGCGCGCCTCGATGATCGCGGCGCCGCGCTTGCCCACGGTCGGCAGGAACACGTTCTTGTTCCATTCCTGGTCGTTGATCAGGTCCTTGACCGACTTGCCGTTGACGGAGGCGAAGCGGTAGTCGGCGTACATGGTGGGCGAGTGGTTGCCCCAGACCGTCAGCTTCTCGATGTCGGCGACCTTGGTGCCGGTCTTGGCGGCGATCTGCGACAGCGCGCGGTTGTGGTCCAGGCGGAGCATCGCGGTGAAGTTCTTGCGCGGCAGGCTGGGCGCGCTCTTCATGGCGATGTAGGCGTTGGTGTTCGCGGGGTTGCCGACCACCAGCACCTTGACGTTGCGGGACGCCACCTTGTCGAGGGCCTTGCCCTGCGCCGTGAAGATCTGGGCGTTGGCGGACAGCAGGTCCTTGCGTTCCATGCCGGGGCCGCGCGGACGGGCGCCGACCAGCAGCGCGTAGTCGGTGTCCTTGAAGGCGGTCATGGGATCGGAGTGCGCTTCCATGCCGGCCAGCAGCGGGAACGCGCAGTCTTCCAGTTCCATCATCACGCCCTTGAGCGCCTTCTGGGCCTTCTCGTCGGGGATCTCCAGCAGCTGCAGGATCACGGGCTGGTCCTTGCCCAGCATCTCGCCGGAAGCGATGCGGAACAGCAGGGCGTAACCGATCTGGCCAGCGGCACCGGTGACGGCGACGCGAACGGGCTTCTTGCTCATGGAAATCTCCGAAGGAAGTGGATGCGAAATGGGGAGTCGGCGTGGGTGCGAGCGGAGGCGTTGGAACCTGGAATCGCCCTGCGTGGACAGCGCGGGAGTTTACCCGTAGAAACCCGCAGGGTCAATTTGTCTTATGTCTTATATAAGATATGATTGAGGTCAAAGATGGTGCAGAAAGCACCGTCCCGCCCATGGCCACCTCCAACCCCATCACCGCCGATGCCGCCACCGCCGAACCGGCGCCGTCGGCGACCCCGGCGTTCAGTCCGCTTTACCAGCAGATCAAGGGGCTGATCCTGCAGAGCCTGCAGGCCGGCGAATGGAAACCGGGAGAGGCGATCCCCAGCGAAATGGACCTCGCCGCGCGCTTTCGCGTGAGCCAGGGCACCGTGCGCAAGGCCATCGACGAGCTGGCTGCCGAGAACCTGGTCGTGCGCCGCCAGGGCAAGGGCACCTTCGTCGCCACCCATTCCGAGCAGCACGTGCGCTACCGCTTCCTGAAGCTGGTGCCCGACAGCGGCGACGAGGGACCGGCGCAGCGCACCATCCTCGACTGCCGCCGGGTGCGCGCTTCCGCCGAGGTGGCGCGTGCACTGGCACTGCGCACGGGCGACTCGGTCGTGCAGGTGCGGCGCGTGCTGTCCTTCGGCAGTGTCCCCACCATCCTCGAGGACATGTGGCTGCCCGGAAATACCTTCCGCGGGCTCACCGCGGAGCAGATGGCGAACCAGCAGGGTCCCACCTACGCGCTGTTCGAACTGGAGTTCGGCGTGCGCATGGTGCGCGCCGAAGAGAAGATCCGCGCCGTCGCGGCCGACGCGCAGCAGGCGCAGCTGCTGTCACTGGAACCCGGCGCGCCGCTGCTCTCCGTCGAACGCCTTTCCTACACCTACAACGACGAGCCGATGGAGTTGCGCCGCGGCCTCTATCGCACCGACACACACCACTATCGCAACGATTTGAGTTAGCGCAATGGGACGGGCCGCGGGGCTCTGTTTTGCAAACCCGGTGTCAGCTTGTTGCGTTGAAATAGAATTTAGGGTTGTCCCTTAGTGGCAATCACTTCAAAGCGCAGCCCTCCAAGAAAGAAACACGCCATGACAGTCGCACACAAGCGGCCGGAATTCCGCAACATCAACGCCTTCAAGGACCTGCCCGGCTACCGCTGGCCGGTCGCCTCCCTGGTCTCCGGCATGCACCGCGCCAGCGGCGTGCTGATGCTGGCGCTGTTGCCCCTGATCATCTGGATGTTCGACACCTCGGTGTCCTCAGAGATCTCCTTCGCGCGCTTCCGGGCGGCGTTCAACACCGGCGCCTCCGGCGTGCTGCTCAAGCTGGTCGCGCTCGCCCTGCTCTGGGCCTACCTGCACCACTTCACCGCCGGCCTGCGCCACCTGTGGATGGACGTGAGCCACGCCGCCGTCAGCAAGCAGCGCGGCGCCCTCACCGCCAAGGTCACGCTGGCCATCAGCCTCGTGCTGACGGTGATCCTGGGCGCGAAGCTGTTCGGTCTGTACTGAGAAAAGCAACAGAGGAGTCCAAAACATGGCAGTCAATTACGGCTCCCGGCGCACCGTCGTCGGCGCCCACTACGGCACGCGCGACTGGCTCGCGCAGCGCGTCACTGCGGTCCTGATGGCGTTGTTCACACTGGTGGTGCTCGCGCAGGTCGTGTTCTCCCGCGGCCCGATCGGCTACGACAGCTGGGCCGGCATCTTCCACCCGCAGTGGATGAAGATGCTGACCTTCGCAACCATCCTCGGCCTCGTGTACCACGCCTGGGTGGGCGCGCGCGAGGTGCTGATGGATTACGTGAAGCCCGTGGGCATCCGACTCGCCCTGCAGATCCTGGCCATCGTGTGGCTGGTGGGCTGCGCCGGCTGGGCGATCCAGGTGCTCTGGAGGGTTTGAGGAACATGGCATACACCAAGAGCAACATCACGACGCGCAAGTTCGACGTCGTCATCGTGGGCGCCGGCGGCTCCGGCATGCGCGCCTCCCTGCAACTGTCCCTGGCGGGCCTGAACGTGGCCGTGCTGTCGAAGGTGTTCCCCACCCGCTCGCACACGGTGGCGGCGCAGGGCGGCATCGGCGCGTCCCTGGGCAACATGTCCGAGGACAACTGGCACTACCACTTCTACGACACCGTCAAGGGTTCCGACTGGCTCGGCGACCAGGACGCGATCGAGTTCATGTGCCGCGAGGCGCCCAAGGTCGTGTACGAGCTCGAGCACTTCGGCATGCCGTTCGACCGCAATCCCGACGGCACGATCTACCAGCGCCCCTTCGGCGGCCACACGGCCAACTACGGCGAGAAGCCGGTGCAGCGCGCCTGCGCAGCGGCCGACCGCACCGGCCACGCCATGCTGCACACGCTGTACCAGCAGAACGTCAAGGCCCGCACCAGCTTCTTCGTCGAGTGGATGGCCCTGGACCTGGTCCGCGACGCCGAGGGCGACGTGGTCGGCGTGACCGCGCTGGAGATGGAAACCGGCGACCTGCACGTGCTGCACGCCAAGACCGTGCTGCTGGCCACCGGCGGCGCGGGCCGCATCTACCAGGCATCGACCAACGCCTTCATCAACACCGGTGACGGCCTGGGCATGGCGGCGCGCGCCGGCATCCCGCTGGAAGACATGGAGTTCTGGCAGTTCCACCCGACCGGCGTGGCCGGCGCGGGCGTGCTGCTGACCGAAGGCTGCCGCGGCGAAGGCGCGATCCTGTTGAACAGCAACGGCGAGCGCTTCATGGAGCGCTATGCGCCCACGCTGAAGGACCTGGCGCCGCGCGACTTCGTCTCCCGCTCCATGGACCAGGAGATCAAGGAAGGCCGTGGCTGCGGTCCCAACAAGGACTACGTGCTGCTCAAGCTCGACCACCTGGGGGCCGAGACCATCCACAAGCGCCTGCCCTCGGTGTACGAGATTGGCGTGAACTTCGCCAACGTCGACATCACGCGCGAGCCGATCCCGGTGGTGCCCACCATCCACTACCAGATGGGTGGCATCCCGACCAACATCAACGGCCAGGTCGTGATCCAGAAGAACGGCAGCGACAACGAGGCGCTCAACGGCCTGTACGCCGTGGGCGAATGCTCCTGCGTCAGCGTGCACGGCGCCAACCGCCTGGGCACCAACTCGCTGCTGGACCTGCTGGTGTTCGGCAAGGCCGCCGGCAACCACATCGTCGAGTTCGCGAGCAAGACCAAGTCGCACAAGCCGCTGCCCGCCGACGCGGCCGAGCGTTCGTTGGAGCGCCTGAACCGCCTGGACAACACCACCTCCGGCGAGTACGCGCAGGACGTCGCCAACGACATCCGCTCCTCGATGCAGAAGCATGCGGGCGTGTTCCGCACGCAGGCCGCCATGGACGAAGGCGTGCGCCAGATCGCGGCGATCCGCGAGCGCGTGGGCGCGATCGAGCTGAAGGACAAGTCGCGCGTGTTCAACACCGCCCGCATCGAGGCGCTGGAAGTCGAGAACCTGATCGAGGCCGCGCAGGCCACCATCGTCTCGGCCGCCGCCCGCAAGGAATGCCGTGGCGCCCACACCGTCAGCGAGTACGAGCGGCCGGCCGATGATCCGGTCGCCCCGCTGGGCCGCGACGACGCCAACTGGATGAAGCACTCGCTGTGGTACAGCGAAGGCAGCCGCCTGGCGTACAAGCCGGTCAAGCTCAAGCCCCTGTCCGTGGACTCCGTGCCTCCCAAGGTCCGGACCTTCTGATTACGTAGTTCTGCGCACCGCAACAGCGCCTAGATTCACAGAGACGGAACCTCCATGCAAAAGCGCACCTTCCATATCTACCGCTACGACCCGGACAAGGACGCCAAGCCGTACATGCAGACGGTGGAGATCGAGCTGGAGGGCAACGAGCGGATGCTGCTCGATGCCCTGATGAAGCTCAAGGCAGTCGACCCCACCATCGCCTACCGCCGCTCCTGCCGTGAAGGCGTGTGCGGATCCGATGCGATGAACATCAATGGCAAGAACGGCCTGGCCTGCCTGACCAACCTGCTCACGCTGAAGGACCCGATCGTCCTGAAACCGCTGCCGGGCCTGCCCGTGATCCGCGACCTGATCGTGGACATGACCCAGTTCTTCCAGCAGTACCACTCGATCAAGCCCTACCTGGTCAACGACAGCATCAAGCCCGAGAAGGAGCGCCTGCAGTCGCCGGAGGAGCGCGAGGAGCTCAACGGCCTGTACGAGTGCATCCTGTGCGCCAGCTGCTCGACCAGCTGCCCCAGCTTCTGGTGGAACCCCGACAAGTTCGTGGGTCCGGCCGGGCTGCTGCAGGCCTATCGCTTCATCGCGGACAGCCGCGACCAGGCCACGGCCGAGCGGCTGGACAACCTGGAAGACCCGTACCGCCTGTTCCGCTGCCACACGATCATGAATTGCGTGGACGTGTGCCCCAAGGGCCTCAACCCGACGATGGCCATTGGGAAGATCAAGGAATTGATGGTGCGCCGCGCGGTCTGACCGCACAGCGCGGACACTGCAAGGGAAAATGGACGACGTTCTGCTCGACGAGCGAGGTCTCAGCAAGCTGCGGTGGCGCTGCCGCCGCGGGCTGCTCGAGAACGACCTGCTCATCGAGAAGTTCTTCGACCAGTACGCGTCCAGCCTGACGGTCCGTCAGGCCGAGGCGCTGGCGGAGCTGATGGACCTGGCCGACAACGACCTGCTGGACCTGCTGCTGAGGCGCAAGGACCCCGCGGACGAACTCGATCGGCCGGACGTGAGACAAGTGCTGGAGATGCTGCGCAAGCCGGCGTCGACGGGACCTGGGCATTCAACCTGATTAGGACTAGCTATGAAACTCGCAGACAACAAGGCCACGCTGTCTTTCAGCAACGGCAGCCCCAGCGTCGAGATGCCCGTGTACCACGGCACCATCGGCCCGGACGTGATCGACATCCGCAAGCTCTATGCGCAGACCGGGATGTTCACGTACGACCCCGGCTTCATGTCCACGGCTTCCTGCCAGTCCGCCATCACCTACATCGACGGCGACAAGGGTGAGTTGCTGTACCGAGGCTACCCCATCGAGCAGCTCGCCACCAACTGCGACTTCCTCGAGACCTGCTACCTGCTGCTGTACGGAGAGCTGCCCAACCCGGCCCAGAAGGACAACTTCGTCTCGCGCGTGACCAACCACACGATGGTCAACGAGCAGATGCAGTTCTTCCTGCGCGGCTTCCGGCGCGACGCGCACCCGATGGCGGTGATGACCGGCCTGGTCGGCGCGCTGTCGGCCTTCTATCACGACAGCACGGACATCAACAACCCGGAGCACCGCGAGATCTCGGCGATCCGCCTGATCGCGAAGATGCCGACGCTGGTGGCCATGGCGTACAAGTACACCGTCGGCCAGCCCTACATCTATCCGAAGAACTCGCTGAGCTACACCTCGAACTTCATGCGCATGATGTTCGCGACGCCGTGCGAGGAGTTCGAGCCCAACGACGTGCTGGTGCGCGCGATGGACCGCATCTTCATCCTGCATGCCGACCACGAGCAGAACGCCTCCACCTCCACGGTGCGCCTGTGCGGATCCTCCGGCACCAACCCGTTCGCGGCCATCGCGGCGGGCGTGGCCTGCCTGTGGGGCCCGGCACACGGCGGCGCCAACGAGGCGGCCCTCAACATGCTGGAAGACATCCAGAAGATGGGCGGCGTCGCCAAGATCGGCGAGTTCGTGACCAAGGTGAAGGACAAGAACAGCGGCATCAAGCTGATGGGCTTCGGCCACCGCGTGTACAAGAACTACGACCCGCGCGCCAAGCTGATGCGCGAGACCTGCCACGAAGTGCTGGCCGAGCTCGGGCTGCAGAACGACCCGCTGTTCAAGCTGGCGATGGCGCTGGAGAAGGTGGCGCTGGAGGACGAGTACTTCGTCTCGCGCAAGCTGTACCCGAACGTGGACTTCTACTCCGGCATCGTGCAGCGCGCGATCGGCATCCCGGTCAGCCTGTTCACGGCGATCTTCGCCCTGGCCCGCACGGTCGGCTGGATCGCCCAGCTCAACGAGATGATCGGCGACCCCGAGTACAAGATCGGCCGCCCGCGCCAGCTCTTCGTCGGCTCCCCCAAGCGCGACGTGATGCCCATCGGCCAGCGGTAAGCGCATCGCGCCCTGCAAAAAGGCCCGCGTCGCGGGCCTTTTTGCTTTCCGGGCAGCGCGGGCGCCAGCCCTACCGGGCCACTTCGTACTTCGGCTTGTCCTGGTTGCCCACCATCAGGTAGTTCACGACGCCCATCACGTCATCGACCAGCAGCACGGATTTCTCCATCTGCTCGGCCTGTTCCTTCGTCTTCACGCAGCCCATCAGCGTCACGATGCGCCGCTCACCGAGCACCCAGACCGAGGTGTCGTCGAAACGGCCGTCCATGCGGATGTATTGCTGGACGCGGGGAATGATTTCCTTGTCGTAAAGGTAGGAATTGGGCAGGCGGCAGCGGCCGACGCGGTAGCAACTGGTGCCGTGCTGGGCGCGCACGTGCGCCTCCTTGCGGATTTCCTCCTCGGTGAATCCCGGGGGTCGCGGCGCCGGGCATCCCCGCAGCGCGGCAGTGACCGGCAGGAAGGGGTCATCGAAGACGTTGCGACGCGGCTCGTCAGCGGCGGCAGTGCTCGCCAAGGCGCCCAGCAGAAGCACGGAAATGCGCATGGCCGCGGATGCTCGCGCAGGAATGCCCCGGACGGCAAGGCCGCCATCGCGGATGGCGATGGCAAGATGGCATTTGACAAGGGAAAATAGCGTCCTGGCATCGCAGCCCGCGATGCCCAACCCCATGCGCCCGACCGAACGCTCTTTCGCCCGCCGGATCGACCTCACCTCGCTGCAGCTCTTCGTGGCTGTCTGCGAGCTGGGTTCCATCGGTCGCGCAGCGGAGCGCGAGTTCATCGCGGCCTCCGCCGTGAGCAAGCGCCTGTCGGACCTGGAGGCAACGCTGGAGACGCCGCTGCTCTATCGCCACACCCGGGGCGTGAAGCTCACGCCCGCCGGCGAAAGCCTGCTGCACCACGCGCGTTCGGTGCTCTTCAGCCTGGAAAAGATGCAGGCGGAACTGTCCGAATACGCCGACGGCGTGCGGGGCCACGTGCGCATCCACGCCAACATCTCCGCGATCGTTCAGTTCCTGCCGGAGGACCTGGGCAGCTTCAGCGAGCAGCACCCGCAGGTGAAGATCGACCTGGAAGAACACCTGTCGACCGAGGTGATCCGCGCGGTGCAGGAAGGCGCGGCGGACCTGGGGATCTGCAACGTCGCGGCCGCGCCGGGCCACGAACTGCAGACGCTGGCCTACCGCCAGGACGAACTGGTGCTCATCGTGCCGCGCGGCCACTTGTTGACCCGACGGAAGTCGATCGCGTTCGAGGACACGCTGGACCTCGACCACGTGGGCCTGCATTCCAACAGCTCGATCTACCTGGCCATGCGCGAGGCCGCCGCGGCCGCCGGGCGGAACATCCGGTTGCGCATCCACGTGACGGGCCTGGATGCGATGTGCCGCATGATCCACAACGGCCTGGGCGTGGGCTTGATGCCGCGCCGCGCCTTCACGCTGATGCACGGCGTGGGCGACCTGGAATGCGTCCGCCTCACGAATGCCTGGGCGACGCGCGACATCCGGCTCGTCGCGCGCGACTTCTCCACCCTTCCGCTCACCGCGAGGCTGCTGGTCGACCACCTGCGCAGCCGTGCCGAAGAGCAGGAAGCCCTTGCCGCATAGAATTTCACGCCTGAGGAAAGCCCCATGGGACGCACGCTGTACGACAAGATCTGGGACGAGCACGTCGTCCATTCCGAAGAGGACGGCACCGCCATCCTCTACATCGACCGCCACCTGGTGCATGAGGTGACCAGTCCGCAGGCCTTCGAAGGCCTGCGGGAAGCGGGCCGCAAGGTCTGGCGCATCAGCTCCGTGGTGGCCACCGCCGACCACAACACGCCGACGACGGGCTGGGAGCGCGGCTACGACGGCATCACCGACCCGATCTCGAAGGAACAGGTCACGACGCTGGACAAGAACATCGCGCAGTTCGGCGCGGCGGCCTACTTCCCCTTCCTGTCCAAGCGCCAGGGCATCGTGCACGTGATCGGCCCGGAGTCCGGCGCCACGCTGCCGGGCATGACCGTGGTCTGCGGCGACTCGCACACCTCCACCCATGGCGCGTTCGGCGCGCTGGCGCACGGCATCGGCACATCGGAGGTCGAGCACGTGCTCGCCACGCAGACACTGCTGGCGAAAAAGGCGAAGAACCTGCTGGTGCAGGTCGACGGCAAGCTCGCGCCCGGCGTGACCGCCAAGGACATCGTGCTGGCCGTGATCGGCCGCATCGGCACGGCCGGCGGCACCGGCTACACGATCGAGTTCGCCGGCTCCGCGATCCGCGGCCTCTCGATGGAAGGCCGCATGACGGTGTGCAACATGGCCATCGAGGCCGGCGCGCGCGCCGGGCTCGTCGCCGTGGACGAGAAGACGATCGAGTACGTCAAGGGCAAGCCGCTCGCGCCCACCGGCGTCGAGTGGGACCAGGCGGTGGCCTACTGGCGCACCTTGCGCTCGGACCCGGACGCGAAGTTCGACGCCGTGGTCAAGTTCGATGCGACCGAGATCATGCCGCAGGTGACCTGGGGCACCTCGCCCGAGATGGTGACCTCCATCGACGGGCGCGTGCCGGATCCCGACAAGGAAAAGGACGCCAACAAGCGCGGCGCGATCGAGCGCGCATTGAGCTACATGGGCCTGCAGCCGGGCAAGCCCATGAACGACGTCTACGTGGACAAGGTGTTCATCGGCTCCTGCACCAACAGCCGCATCGAGGACATGCGCGAAGCCGCCGCCATGGTGAAGAAGCTGGGCCGCAAAGTCGCCCCGAACATCAAGGCCGCCCTGGTCGTTCCCGGCTCCGGCGTCGTCAAGGAGCAGGCCGAGCGCGAGGGCCTGCATGAAATCTTCAAGGCCGCGGGCTTCGAGTGGCGCGAGCCCGGATGCTCCATGTGCCTGGCGATGAACGCCGACCGGCTCGAGCCGGGAGAGCGCTGCGCGTCCACCAGCAACCGCAACTTCGAAGGCCGCCAGGGCGCCGGCGGCCGCACGCACCTGGTGAGCCCCGCCATGGCGGCCGCTGCCGCCGTCCATGGCCACTTCGTCGATGTCCGGCAGTTCGTCTGAGGAGAAATAGACATGGACAAGTTCACCGTACACAAGGGCATCGTCGCGCCCATCGACCGCGAGAACGTCGATACCGACGCGATCATTCCCAAGCAGTTCCTCAAGTCCATCCGGAAGACCGGTTTCGGCCAGAACCTGTTCGATGAGTGGCGCTACCTGGACCATGGCGAGCCGGGACAGGACCCGGCCAGCCGCAAGTCCAATCCCGACTTCGTGCTGAACCAGCCGCGCTACAAGGGCGCTTCGGTGCTGCTCGCGCGCAAGAACTTCGGCTGCGGCTCCTCGCGCGAACACGCGCCCTGGGCGATCCAGCAATACGGCTTCCGGGCGCTGATCGCCCCCAGCTTCGCCGACATCTTCTTCAACAACTGCTTCAAGAACGGCCTGCTGCCCATCGTGCTGCCGGAGTCCACCGTGGCGAAGCTGTTCGACGACCTGCTGGCGTTTCCCGGTTACGAGCTGACCGTGGACCTGCAGCGCCAAGTGGTCGTGAAGCCGCAGGGCGAGGAGATCCCCTTCGACGTGCAGCCCTTCCGCAAGTACTGCCTCCTCAACGGCTTCGACGACATCGGCCTGACCCTGCTGCAGTCCGACAAGATCAAGGCCTTCGAGGCCCAGCGCCTGGCGACCAAGCCCTGGCTGGCCCACACCCTGCACGGTTGAACGAGAAGAACACACCATGAAGATCGCAGTCCTGCCGGGCGACGGCATCGGCACCGAAATCGTCGACGAGGCCGTCAAGGTCCTGAAGGTCCTGGACCTGAAGTTCGAGCTGGAATTCGCCGACGTCGGCGGCTTGGCCTATGACAAGCACGGCCACCCGCTGCCGGAGGCCACGCTCACGTTGGCCAAGGCTGCCGATGCCGTGCTGTTCGGCGCCGTGGGCGACTGGAAGTACGACAAGCTGGAGCGCCAGTTCCGTCCCGAGCAGGCCATCCTCGGGCTGCGCAAGAACCTGGGCCTGTTCGCGAACTTCCGTCCGGCGATCTGCTACGAGCAGCTGACCCACGCCTCCAGCCTCAAGCCGGAGCTGGTGTCCGGCCTGGACATCCTGATCATCCGGGAGCTGACCGGCGACATCTACTTCGGACAGCCGCGGGGACGGCGCACTTCGCCCGACGGCAATTTCCCGGGCGCCGAGGAGGCCTTCGACACCATGCGCTACACGCGTCCGGAGATCGAGCGCATCGCCCACGTCGCCTTCCAGGCCGCGCGCAAGCGTGGCAAGAAGGTCACGAGCGTCGACAAGGCCAACGTGCTGGAGACTTTCCAGTTCTGGAAGGACGTGGTGACCGAGGTGGGTCAGCAGTATCCGGACGTGAAGCTGGACCACATGTACGTGGACAACGCCGCCATGCAGCTGGTGAAGCAGCCCAAGTCCTTCGACGTGGTGGTCACCGGCAACATGTTCGGCGACATCCTGTCCGACGAGGCGGCGATGCTGACCGGCTCCATCGGCATGCTGCCCTCGGCCAGCCTGAACGCATCCAGCCAGGGGCTGTACGAACCGTCCCACGGCAGCGCTCCGGACATCGCCGGCAAGGGAGTCGCCAACCCGTTGGCTACAATATTGTCTGCCGCCATGATGCTCCGCTTCACCCTCAACCAGCCCCAAGCCGCCGACCGGATCGAGTCCGCGGTGAAGGACGTGCTGTCGCAGGGCCTGCGGACGGCGGACATCTGGTCCGAAGGCACCCGCAAAGTCGGCACGCGTGAGATGGGCGACGCGGTCGTGGCTGCCATCACCAAGAAGACGATTACCAAGAGCTAGCAAGCTCCGGTTCGTCGCGCCCTCCTCCGGCACAGACGAGCCGGGGGACAACGGATTCCACTGAATCACATTGAAAGGCGCGCACCGATGAAACTCTCGAACGGACAACAACCGCTGGTCGGCCTCGTCGGCTGGCGCGGCATGGTCGGCTCGGTCCTGATGGACCGCATGCAGGCCGAAGGCGACTTCGGCCTGATCGAGCCGGTCTTCTTTTCGACGTCCAACGCCGGCGGCAAGGCGCCCGCGATGGCGAAGAACGAGTCCACGCTTAAGGACGCCTTCGACATCGAGTCGCTCAAGAAGTGCGACATCGTCATCACCTGCCAGGGCGGCGACTACACGACCGAGGTGTTCCCCAAGCTCCGCGCGGCGGGCTGGAACGGGCACTGGATCGACGCGGCCTCCACGCTGCGCATGAAGGACGACGCGATCATCGTGCTCGATCCCGTGAACATGCCGGTGATCAAGAACGCCCTCACCAGGGGCGGCCGCAACTGGATCGGCGGCAACTGCACCGTCAGCTGCATGCTGATGGGCGTGGGGGCCCTGTACAAGGCGGGCCTGGTCGAGTGGATGACCAGCATGACCTATCAGGCGGCATCGGGCGGCGGCGCGCAGCACATGCGCGAGTTGCTGACGCAGTTCGGCACGCTGAACGGCGAAGTGCGCGCCCTGCTGGACGATCCCAAGTCCGCAATCCTGGAGATCGATCGCAGGGTGCTGGGCCGCCAGCAGTCCATGAACGCCGAGGAGACCACCAACTTCGGCGTGCCCCTGGGCGGCTCGCTGATCCCCTGGATCGACAAGGACCTGGGCAACGGCACTTCGCGGGAGGAGTGGAAGGCGGGCGCCGAGACCAACAAGATCCTGGGCCAGGGCGAAGGCTTCGGCACGAAGGCCGTCCCGGTGGACGGTTTCTGCGTGCGCATCGGTGCGATGCGCTGCCACAGCCAGGCACTCACCTTCAAGCTGAAGAAGGATGTTCCGGTCGCGGACATCGAGGCGCTCATTGCTGGCGACAACGCCTGGGCCAAGGTGGTCCCGAACACGCGCGAGGCGACCCTCCAGGGCCTCACGCCGGTGGCCGTGACCGGCACGCTGAACATCCCGGTGGGCCGCATCCGCAAGCTGGCGATGGGACCGGAGTACGTGGGCGCCTTCACGATCGGCGACCAGCTGCTTTGGGGCGCGGCCGAACCGCTGCGCCGCATGTTGCGCGTGCTGCTGGACGCGTGAGGCTAGGGGGATCCACGGCATCGCGCCTCGGATTCCCGCATGCATGTATCGCCGCGTTACAGCACGTTGTCGCTCGGCAACAAGGGAGCATGCGTCAAGCTGTGTGCAAGCGTTCCACGGACGTTAAGAGGTGTCTCAGCTTGTCAGTCTAAGACGTTGCTGTTATGGTCCTTTTTCGCATTTAGCCTCGAGGCAATGGGCCGCATGAAGAGAAAAAGACTGCCTTCCCAGCGAGGAGTGGGGACCCGCTTACAGACCAGCCAGCCGAAGCTTCGGCTGTCCGCTCTGGCGCTCGCCACGGCCCTCACCTTCGGCTTTGCCTCCCCCGATGCGCTCGCGCTCGCGCTGGGCCGCGTGACCGTCCAGTCCGCCCTGGGCGAGCCCTTGCGGGCTGAGATCGACGTTCCCGAGATCTCGCCGGAAGAAGTCTCCTCGCTGCGTGCAGCCATAGCGCCCCCGGCCACCTTCCGCAGCCAGGGACTCGAGTACAGCTCTGCCCTCAGCAACGTGACGATCACCCTGCAGCGACGTCCCAGCGGCGGTTACTTCCTGCAGCTCTCCAGCGACCGCCCGGTCAACGAACCCTTCGTCGACGTGGTGCTCGAGGCAACCTGGGCGTCCGGACGGGTGCAGCGCGATTTCACGATGCTGTTCGACCCGCCGGCATTGCGCCAGCCGGGCGCGCCGGTCACGGCGCAGGTCGCGCCGTCCACCGGAACCCAGCGCAGCGCCCCCGCCGCGGTATCACCTGCTCCGGCTCCCGCACCAGCAGCTGCCCCGCGTCCGGCACCCGCGCCAGCGCCGTCCGCCGCGACGAGCCGGGCGCCCGCACCCGCAGCTGCGCCGGCAACCCCTCCCAGATCTGCCTCCACGCCTTCTTCCGGCGAGGGCAAGCGCGTCACCGTGCAGTCCGGCGACACGGCCGGCAAGCTTGCGGCTGCCAACAAGCCGGCCACCATCTCGCTGGACCAGATGCTGGTGGCGCTGCTCCGTTCGAATCCGGATGCCTTCGTCAATGGCAACGTCAACCGCCTGAAGTCCGGTGCGGTGCTGGAGATTCCCTCGAGCGAACAGGCGGGCTCCATCCCTGCCGACGAGGCGCGCCAGACCCTGGTCGCGCAAAGCCGCGACTTCAACGAATTCCGCCGGCGGCTGGCCGAAGGCGTGCCCACCACGGCGACCCCGGGCGCGGACCGCCAGAGCTCAGGCCGCGTGCAAGCGCAAGTCGAGGACAAGAAACCCGCCGCAAACGCCGCGGACCGGCTCTCGCTGTCGAAGGGCGCGGTCCAGGGCAAGGGTTCCAATGCCGACCAGATCGCGCGCGATCGCCAGGCCAAGGAACAGCAAACGCGCGTCGCCGAGTTGAACAAGAACCTGGCGGACCTGAACAAGCTCACGGGCAGCGCGCCAGGCTCCGCCGGCGCCGGAACGGGCAGCAAGCCCGCTGCGGGCGTCTCCGCGCCTCCGGGCGTGACGCCTCCGGCAGCGTCCGCCGCGCCCGCATCGGCCCCGGTTCCCTCCGCGGCCACGACCGCAGCGGCGAAGCCCGCATCGGCACCGACGGCCACGCCGACGCCGGCTGCGTTGCCGACGCCGGCTGCGACGGCATCCGCCGCCAAGACCGCCGCTTCGACTCCGGCTCCCGCGCCGGCCGCCACGCAGGTGGCACAGGCACCTGCGGTGTCGCCAGTCCCCGCCCCCACGACGCCCGCGTCCCCGGCTGGTCCGGCCGCCAGCGCAGCCAACGCAGCGCCGTCTTCCACGGCTGCTTCCGCCGCACCCGCTGCCGCCGCCGCTTCTGCGACGCCCGCTGCTTCGGCCGGTCAGCCCTCGAGCACGGCCGCCGCCGTTGCTGCGGCCAAGCCGGCACCGAAACGCCCCGCGCCGCCCCCGCCGCCGGAACCCAGCGTGATGGACGACGTCCTCGAGAACCCGCTGATTCCCGCGCTGGGCGTCGGCCTGCTCGCGGTGCTTCTCGGTTTCGGTTTCTACAAGATGCGGCAGAAGCGCAAGACGGCTGCCGTCGACAGCTCCTTCCTGGAAAGCAGGCTGCAGCCCGACTCCTTCTTCGGCGCCAGCGGCGGCCAGCACATCGACACTGCGGAGACCAACAATCCGACCGGCTCGTCGATGGTGTATTCGCCCAGCCAACTCGATGCGGCGGGCGACGTCGACCCGGTTGCGGAAGCGGACGTCTACCTCGCTTATGGACGTGACCTGCAGGCCGAGGAAATCCTGAAGGAAGCCCTGCGGATCAACCCGCAGCGCGTGGCCATCCACGGCAAGCTGCTGGAGATCTACGCCAAACGCCGCGACGTGAAGGCGTTCGAAGCCGTCGCCGCCGAGGCCTACAACCTGACGCACGGGGCGGGTCCGGAGTGGGAACACATCTGCGACCTGGGCCGCGACCTGGATGCCTCCAATCCGATGTACCGCCCCGGCGGCCAACCGGGTGCCGCCGCCGCGACGGCCGCTGTCGCCGGCGCCGCCGTGGCCTCCGCTGCCCGCGCATCGACGCCGGCTCCGGCACCGGCGCCGCAGGCTCCGCCCGCCGCCCTGCCCGCGGCCGACGACCTCGACCTCGACCTGGACTTCTCGCTCGGTGACGAGCCGGCAGCACCCGCAGCGCCGGCAGTCGTGCCGCCTGCTGCGCGTCCGATAGCGGCAACCGCTCCGGCTGCGGCCGCCCCGGCCATCGAGCTGCCGCCCATGGCCATGGACTTCAGCGCACCGCCCGCGGCCGCTCCGAAGGCCCAACCGGCGCAGCCGGAAGCGCCTTCGCACGCCGGCAACAGCCTGGACTTCGAGCCGGTGGTGCCCGCCCCCAGCACGCAGGCTGCCGCGGCCCCCGCGCCTGCCGCCACCAAGGGCGACATGCTGGAGTTCGACCTCGGTGGCTTGTCGCTCGACCTGCCGGGCAGCAATGCCGCCGCACCAGCCGCGGCCGCCAAGCCGGTGAAGAACCTGGACGCGCCCTCGCTCAGCCTGGACGCGCCTCCGGTTTCCACCGGCCCGGTCGATCCCGACAGCCCGCTGGCGACCAAGCTGGCGCTGGCGGAAGAGTTCAATGCGATCGGCGACGCCGACGGTGCGCGCAGCCTGGCGGAAGAAGTGCTGGCGGAGGCCTCGGGCGACCTGAAGTCGCGCGCCCAGCGGCTGCTGGCGGAGATCGGCTGATCTCCCCTCCCCTGTGAGCCTGCCCATGCGGCTGGCGCTCGGCATCAGCTACAACGGACAGGCCTACGACGGCTGGCAGAGCCAGCCGTCCGGCCGCACCGTGCAGGACCATGTCGAGTCCGCACTGGAGCGCTTCGCGACCGTCCCCTTGTCCACCGTGTGTGCCGGCCGCACCGACGCCGGCGTGCACGGCCTCATGCAGGTGGTCCACTTCGACACGGACCTGCAGCGGGAAGACTTCTCCTGGGTGCGCGGCACCAACACCTTCCTGCCGGCCGACATCGCCATCCAATGGGCGCACCCCGTTCCCGACCAGTTCCACGCCCGCAACAGCGCCCGGGCGCGCCGCTACGCCTATGTGCTGCTGGAGGCACCCGTGCGTCCCAGCGTCGAGGCCGGACGGGTCGGCTGGGTGTTCCGACCGCTGGACGCCGACGCAATGCGCCAGGGTGCGGCGCACCTGGTCGGCGAGCATGATTTCACCTCGTTCCGCGCTTCGTCCTGCCAGTCGCCCACGCCGGTGAAGCGGCTGGCGCCGGTCCGCATTTCCCGCCGGGGCCCTTACTGGCGCTTCGAATTCGAGGCCAACGCCTTCCTGCACCACATGATCCGCAACATCATGGGAACCCTGCTGGCGGTGGGCCAGGGACTGCATCCGCCGGAGTGGATCCAGGAGGTGCTGCAGGCGAGGAGCCGCGACGCGGCGGCGCCGACCTTCTCCCCCGACGGCCTGTACTTCCTGGGGCCGGTGTACGAGCCGCACTGGGGGCTGCCGAGCCAGGCGGCTGCGTATGATTGGCTGCCATGAGCCTGCAGCCCCATGCTCTTCGCACACGCATCAAGATCTGCGGGCTGACCCGCGAGCAGGACGTGGACGCCGCCGTGGAAGCCGGTGCGGATGCAATCGGGTTGGTGCTCTATCCCCAAAGCCCGCGCTATGTGAGCGCCGAACGCGCGGCGCGACTGGCCCGCCGCCTGCCGCCCTTCGTCACGCCGGTCCTTTTGTTCGTGAACGAATCCCTGGCCGCCGTGCGTGCCGCAAGTGAGCTGATCCCCAACGCCATGCTGCAGTTCCATGGCGATGAGTCGCCGGCGTACTGCAGCCAGGCGAGCGGCGGCCATCATCCCTACATGCGGGCCGCCCGAATCCCCCTGGACGAGGCGCAGCCCTTCGACTTGCTAAAATTCGCGGCAGACTACCCAGAGGCGCAGGCCCTGCTGCTCGACGCGCATGTCGAGGGCTACGGCGGCGCCGGCAAGACATTCCCTTGGTCACGCCTTCCTCCAAACGCCAGCTTTCACGCCGTTTTGTCTGGTGGGCTCACACCTGCAAACGTGGCCGATGGCATCGTGCAAGTGCGGCCGCGTTTCCGGACGCTGGCCGTTGATGTGAGTTCGGGCGTCGAGGCCTCCGGTACCGGAGGGGCCTCGATGAAAGGCGTCAAGGACGCATCCAAGATCCATCAGTTCGTCGCCGCGGTGCGTTCCGCCGACGAACGCCTTGCAAGGTCACCCCATGTCCAGTTACCAGCAGCCTGACGCCACCGGCCACTTCGGCATCTACGGCGGCAGCTTCGTCAGCGAGACGCTGACCCATGCGATCGAGGAACTGCGCGACGCCTACGCGAAGTACCAGCACGACCCGGAGTTCCAGCGGGAGTTCGAGTACGAGCTGAAGCACTTCGTCGGCCGCCCCTCGCCCATCTACCACGCCCAGCGCATGAGCCGCGAACAGGGCGGCGCGCAGATCTATCTGAAGCGCGAGGACCTGAACCACACCGGCGCGCACAAGATCAACAACGTGATCGGCCAGGCGATGCTCGCGCGGCGCATGGGCAAGCCGCGCGTGATCGCGGAGACCGGCGCAGGACAGCACGGCGTGGCCACGGCGACGATCTGTGCCCGCTACGGCCTCGAGTGCGTGGTCTACATGGGCAGCAACGACGTCGTACGGCAAAGCCCCAATGTCTACCGCATGAACCTGCTGGGTGCGCGCGTGGTGCCGGTGGAGTCCGGCAGCAAGACCCTGAAGGACGCGCTGAACGAAGCCATGCGCGACTGGGTCACCAACGTCGAGAACACGTTCTACATCATCGGCACGGTCGCCGGCCCGCACCCGTACCCGATGATGGTGCGGGACTTCCAGAGCGTGATCGGCAAGGAGTGCCTGGAGCAGATGCCCGAGATGGCCGGCCGGCAGCCCGACGCGGTAATCGCCTGCGTCGGTGGCGGCAGCAACGCGATGGGCATCTTCCATCCCTACATCCCCTACGAGCAGACGCGGCTGATCGGCGTCGAGGCGGCGGGCGAAGGCCTGGACAGCGGCAAGCACTCCGCCTCGCTGCAGCGCGGCAGCCCCGGCGTGCTGCACGGCAACCGGACCTACATCCTGCAGGACCCGAACGGGCAGATCATCGAGACGCACAGCGTGAGCGCCGGCCTCGACTATCCCGGAGTGGGCCCCGAGCACGCATGGCTGAAGGACACGGGCCGCGCGGAGTATGTCGGCGTCACCGACAAGGAAGCGCTGGAAGCCTTCCACTACCTGTGCCGCACCGAGGGCATCATTCCCGCGCTGGAATCGAGCCACGCGATCGCCTATGCCATGCAGCTCGCCAAGACCATGAAGACGGACCAGAGCATCCTGGTGAACCTCTCCGGCCGCGGCGACAAGGACATCGGCACGGTGGCCGATCTCGCCGGCGTCGAGTTCTACGACCGGCCATCCATGCGCGGCCTCTCGCTCAAGGGAGGGCCCAAGCTGTGAGCCGCATCCAGTCCACCTTCGAGCGGCTCGCGCGCGAGCAGCGCAAGGCGCTGATCCCCTACATCACCGCCGGCTTCCCCTATGCCGACATCACGCCGGAACTGATGCACGCGATGGTCGCCGCCGGCTCCGACGTGATCGAACTGGGCGTCCCCTTCTCCGACCCCATGGCCGACGGCCCCGTGATCCAGAAGGCCGGCGAAAAGGCATTGGCCTTCGGCGTCGGCCTGGCGCAGGTGTTGGCCATGGTGAAGGACTTCCGCCAACGCGATGCCACGACGCCGGTCGTTCTCATGGGCTACGCCAATCCGGTCGAGCGCTACGAGCTCGCGCACGGCAAGGCCGCCTTCGCGCGTGACGCGGCTGCCGCCGGCGTGGACGGCGTGCTGATCGTCGACTATCCGCCGGAGGAGTGCGAGGTGTTCGCCGGCGAGCTGAAGAAGAGCGGGCTTGACCTGATCTTCCTGCTGGCGCCCACCAGCACTGACCGGCGCATCCAGCAGGTCGCACGCGTGGCCAGCGGCTACGTCTACTACGTGTCCCTCAAGGGCGTGACCGGCGCCGGCCACCTGGATACGGACGCCGTGGAGGACGCCCTGCCGCGCATCCGCAAGCACGTGAAGATCCCCGTCGGCGTGGGCTTCGGCATCCGCGATGCGGCCACCGCCAAAGCCATCGGCCGGGTCGCCGATGCCGTCGTGATCGGCACCAAGGTGATCCAGGTCGTGGAGGACCAGCCGCGCGAGCGGGTGCTTCCCGCCCTGACCGCCTTCCTGCGCGAAATCCGCGCCGCGCTAGACTCGAAGAATCCCTGAGGAGCATGCACACATGAGCTGGTTGGAGAAACTGCTGCCGCCGAAGATCCAGCCCACGGATCCGAACGAACGCCGCAGCGTGCCGGAAGGCCTGTGGATCAAGTGCCCCAGCTGCGAGACGGTGCTGTACAAGACCGACCTCGAGCAGAACCAGAACGTCTGCCCGACTTGCAGCCACCACCATCGCATCGGCGCGCGGGCGCGCCTGAACGGATTCCTTGATCCCGAGGGCCGCTACGAGATCGGCCAGGAAGTGATCCCCGTGGATCCGCTGAAGTTCAAGGACAGCCGCAAGTACCCCGAGCGCCTGAAAGAGGCCCTGGAGAACACGGGCGAGACCGACGCCCTGATCGTCATCGGCGGCTCGGTGCACAGCATCAACCTGGTCGCAGCGGCATTCGAGTTCGACTTCATGGGCGGCTCGATGGGCAGCGTGGTGGGCGAGCGCTTCGTGCGCGGCGTCGAGACCGCCATCGAACAGAAGGTGCCCTTCCTGTGCTTCACCGCCACCGGCGGCGCGCGCATGCAGGAGGGCCTGCTCTCGCTGATGCAGATGGCCAAGACCAACGCCGCGCTGACGCGCCTGGCGAAGAAGGGACTGCCCTACATCAGCGTGCTCACGGACCCCACCATGGGCGGCGTGAGCGCGGGCTTTGCCTTCGTGGGTGACGTCGTGATCGCCGAACCCAAGGCGCTGATCGGCTTCGCCGGCCCGCGCGTGATCGAGTCCACCGTGCGCGTGAAGCTGCCGGAAGGTTTCCAGCGGGCCGAGTTCCTGCGGGAAAAGGGCGCCGTCGATTTCATCTGCGACCGGCGCGAACTGCGCAAGACCGTCGCCAGCGTGCTGGCCATGCTCACCCGCCAATCGGCCGACGCGGTCGACTGATCAGCGCAGCAGCGCGTCCTGCAGGTTGGCGACGATGATCGCCGCCACCTGCAGCAGCACCAGCAGCGCCAGCGGCGACAGGTCGAAGCCGCCCACCAGTGGGATCATCCTGCGGAAAGGCCGCAGCATCGGCGCCGTCAGGCGCCCGATCACGTCCGCGATCGGTGAATCCGCCTGCACCCAGGACAGGATCGCATACACGATCACCAGACCGATCACCCCCGAGATCGCCAGCCGGACCAAGCCGAAGATGGCGAGCAGCGGCACGTAGCCGTACCCGCGCCCGATCATGAGCGCGAGGATGCCGAACTGCGCCAGCTCCAGCAGATAGGCCGCGATGAGGCTCGACAGATCCCACTTCTTGTAGGCGGGCAGCACCTTGCGCAGGGGCAGCACGATCCAGTCCGTGAGCGCGAAGATGAAGCGCCCCACGGGGTTGCCGAAAGGGACGCGCTGGTACTGCATGTACATCCGCAACAGGCAGGCGCCGCCGAGCAGTCCGGCGGCGACGTCGAGCAGGAAGGAGGTGATCTGGATGAACATGGCTCAGGTGGAGTCGTGGGATGATAGCGGCAGCGACTGGAATCCCTCGTGCCGGCCACCCTGACCCTGCAGTCCCTCCCCCTGTTTCCCCTGAGTACCGTGCTGTTTCCGGACGGCCTGCTGTCCTTGCGCGTGTTCGAGGTGCGCTACCTCGACATGATCGCCAAGTGCCGCAAGGCCGGCGCGCCCTTCGGCGTGGTCTCGCTCACCCAAGGCAACGAAGTACGGCAGCCGGGCATGCAGGAAGCCTTCTCCCGCGTCGGCACCATCGCCACGATCGAAGACTACGAGCAGCCGCAGCCCGGCCTCATGCTGGTGCGCGCCAGAGGCACCCACCGCTTCCGCATCACCTCCAGCGACCAGTTGAAGCACGGTCTCTGGGTCGCCGACGTCGAGCGGCTCCCCGCCGACCTGCCGGTGCCGATCCCGGAGGACCTGCAGCCGACCGCCGTGGCCCTGCAGCGCCTGATCCAGTCGCTGCAGACGAAGCCCGCCGAGGGCGAGCCGCTGCCCCTGCTGCCGCCGTGGAAGCTGGACGACTGCGGCTGGGTGTCGAACCGCTGGTGCGAACTGCTGCCGGTGCCGGTCGCACTCAAGCAGCGCCTGATGGAACTGGACAACCCGCTGGTTCGCCTGGAGCTGGTGAGCGACGTGCTCACCCGCACCGGCATCATGTCCTGAGCGCGTCCTTGCGCGGCGCGTACTCCGGCACCTGCGCCACCAGCCAGCTGCGCAGCGCGCCGGACTCGGGCAGCGCTCCCGCCCCGTCGATCCACCGCACCACGGCTGAAACGTCCGGCAACGGGCTCGCGGCCTTGGAGATGCGCAGCTTGGCATGGGGCGTCGGCTCCGTCGTCTCGTCGTCGGCCAGCAGTTCCTCGTAGAGCTTCTCGCCCGGGCGCAGGCCACTGAAGGTGATCGGCACCTCCTGCTCGGTCTTGCCGGACAGGCGGATCAGCATGCGCGCGAGTTCGACGATCTTCACCGGCTCGCCCATGTCCAGCACGAAGATCTGCCCCGACTTCCCGACCAGGCCGGCCTGCAGCACCAGCTGCGCCGCCTCCGGGATCGTCATGAAGTAGCGCACGATCTCGGGATGCGTCACGGTCACGGGACCACCGGCTTCGATCTGGCGCGTGAACAGCGGCACCACCGAGCCGCTGGAGCCCAGCACGTTGCCGAAGCGGACCGACACGAACTGCGTGCCCGGCTCCTGCGCGGCGACCGCCTGCACCATCAGCTCCGCCAGGCGCTTGCTCGCGCCCATCACGTTGGTCGGATTGACCGCCTTGTCGGTCGAGATCATCACGAAGCGGCGGGCACCGCAGGCGGCCGCCGCGCGCGCCGCGTTGAGCGTGCCCAGCACGTTGGTGCGCAGCGCCTCGACCTCGTTGAGCTCCTCCATCAGCGGCACGTGCTTGTATGCCGCCGCATGGAACAGCACGGTGGGCCGATGCTGGCAAAGGATGGCCTGCAGGCGCTCGTATTCGCGCACGTTGCCGGTGTAGTACACGCCCTGCATCTGCGGATGCGCCTGGCGCAGTTCCTGTTCGAGCTGGTAGATCGCGTACTCGGAGAAGTCGATGCACACCAGACGGCCCACGCCGAACCGCGCGATCTGGCGGCACAGCTCCGACCCGATCGAGCCGCCCGCACCGGTGACCGCCACCACCTGGCCGGAGAACAGTTCCGCCAGCCCCGCCACGTCCAGTGCCACGGGGGCGCGCCCGAGCAGGTCTTCCAGTTCGATCTGGCGGGGACCGCTGCTCTCCGCCGTCAGCCATTCGTCCGGACGCGGCAGCGTCAGCAGGGTGATGTGCGCCTCGGCCGCCAGCAGCAGTGCCTGGCGGCGCTCGTCGGAACCGGGAGGGCTTGCCAGCAGCGCGGTCGAAGCGTCGGCCGCCGCGCACACGTCGGGCAGGTCGTCGATGGCGCCCAGCACGCGCACGTCCTGCAGCGTGCGCCCGCGCTCGCCCGCCAGCGGCGAAACGATGCCGACGGGGCGCCAGCGCTGCGAACCCTTCAGCGCGCGCAGCGCACCGGCCGCATCGTTCAGCGAGCCGACGATCACCACCGGCCGACCGCCCTGCACCTGCTGGCGCCGCTCCGCAAAGCTGCGCCACGCGCCCCGCGCGGCCCCCATCAACAGGAAGGCCAGCACGGGCTGCAGCAGCAGCACGGAGCGGGGAAAGTCGGGCAGCCGCAGCATCAGCACGGCGGCTGCGGCGAACACGCTGCCCAGCACCACGCCGCCGGCGAGCTGCCGGAATTCCGCCAGGCCGATATAGGTCCACACCTGGCGGTCCACGCGCCGCAGCACCAGGCCCGCGGCCATGCCCAGCGCGCACCAGGGACTGGACACGCGTGCCAGCCGCGCGAATTCGGGCGGTACGTCGAGGTTGAAGCGCAGCCAGAACGCGACCCACCAGGCCAGCAGGCCCAGCGCCACGTCCAGGGCGAGGAGCGGCAACGCGCTCCTAGACAGCAGCCGCACCCAGGGCCTCCGCGCGCCCGAGGGCACGCCGCAGATGATCGATCACGCGGGCGAGCTGGTCGTCCGCCATGTTCGATCCGGACGGCAGGCAGATGCCGGCTTCGAACAGCCGCGCCGACACGTCCTCGCCCTCGGCATGCGGAAAGTACTCCGCGCCGCGGAACAGCGGCTGCAGGTGCATCGGCTTCCACACGGGACGCGCCTCGATCGAATGGCGCTCCAGGCTGCGCATCACGTGGTTGCGCCGCTGCGCGGCGTCGCGGCCGGGAAGCAGCATGCAGGTGAGCCAGCGCGTCGAATGCATGCCCGGCGGCTCCGGCATCCATTGCACGTCGGGAACGTCCGCCAGGGCCACCCGGTAGGTCTCGAAGACCTGGCGGCGCCGCTCCACGCGTTCCGTCAGCACCCGCAGCTGCCCGCGACCGATGCCGGCCAGCACGTTGCTCATGCGGTAGTTGAATCCCACTTCGACGTGCTCGTAGTGCGGCGCCGGCTCCCGTGCCTGGGTCGACAGCTTGCGGGCGCGCGCCACCAGGTCGGCATCGTCCGCCACCAGCATGCCGCCGCCCGACGTGGTGATGATCTTGTTGCCGTTGAACGAGAACACGCCGATGCGCCCGAAGGTCCCGCTCGCGCGCCCCCGGTAGCTGGCGCCCAGCGATTCCGCGGCGTCCTCCAGCACGGGGACGCCGTAGCGGTCACAGATGGGCAGCAGGGTGTCCATGTCGGCGCTCTGCCCGTACAGGTTGACCAGCACCACGCAGCGCGGCAGCCGGTTCTCGCGCTGCGCCCACGCGAAGGCGCGCTCCAGCGCCTGCGGCGACATGTTCCAGGAGCCCGGCTCGGAATCGATGAAGACCGGCCGCGCGCCGCAGTAGAGGATGGGATTGCAGCTCGCCACGAAGGTGAGCGACGAGCAGAACACGGTGTCGCCCGGCCGCACGCCCAGCAGCAGCAAGCCCAGGTGGATGGCGGCGGTGCCGGAGCTCAGCGCCGCCGCATGGCCGATCCCCACGTAGGCAGCCAGTTCACGCTCGAACCCGTCGACGTGCGGGCCGAGCGGAGCGATCCAGTTGGTGCGGAACGCTTCTTCGACGAACGTCGTCTCTTCCACGCCGAGGTGGGGAGAAGACAGCCAGATGCGCTGCGACAGTTCGCGGCGCAGCACCAGGTCCACCGGGCGCCCCTGCCCGTCCACCACCGGGAGGTGATCGATCTGATGCTGGTCGAGCAGCGTGAGCGCACCACCGACCGGCTCCTGTTCGCCCACCGTCACCGGTGGCTGCCCCGGCAAGGTGGCGATGAAGGCGGACTCCGGCACGTGCGCGAGCACCGCGCGGCGCAGGTCGCCGTCGGTCAGCGTGCGACTCAGCCGGCCCGTGCTGTCCAAGACCAGCAGGATGCCCTTGCCGGTGCGCTCCAGCGCGTCCAGCGCATCGCGCACCGTGCCGGTGGCCGGGATGCACAGGCTCTTGAACTGCTGTTCGTTCAACGCACCCTCCTTGCGGGCACGCCGGCGTACACGCCCGCCACTTCGAGGTCTTCGCGGACGACGGCGCCCGCGCCGATGACGATGTCGTCGCCGACGCGCACGCCGGGCAGCACAACGGCCCCGCTGCCCACCAGCACGCGGCTGCCGATGCGCACGCCGCCGCCGAGCGAAACGAGCGGAGCGATGTGCGTGTAGTCGCCGACCTGCACGTCGTGATCGATCACCGCCCCGTGGTTGACGATGACGGAGGTGCCCACGCGCGCGCCGGGGGCCACCACGCTGTGCGCGGTCAGCAGGCAGCCAGGGCCCACCTGCGCATGCGGCGAGACGCTGGCGCGCGGATGCACGAGGGTTGCGAGCGGCAAACCCAGCGCACGAGTCTCGCGCTCCCGTGCGGCGGCGGACCCGATGGCCACGTGGACGACGGTGCTCCGGGCCACGGCGTCGTCGATCGGCAGGACGGGCACTCCGGGCAGCAGGTCAGGCCCGCAACGCGCGGGGTCGCGATCGCTCGCCACCACCGCCTGCCATCCCTCGGCCAGCGCGACGTCGGCCGCCACGCGGCCATGGCCGCCGGCTCCAAGGATGAGAAGTCTTGCGAGGGGGGTGGGCATCAGTAGCGGTTGGTCTTTTCGAGCACACCGGGGTCCAGCGGCAGGCGCGCGAGAAGCTGTGCGATGCGCTCGCCGGCGCGGCCATCGCCCCAGGGATTCTCCCACGGCCATGCACCATGGGCCCGTTGCGACCGCAGGGCCTGCTCGATGGCCCCGGCCTCGGCCGGCACGTCCAGCACGTTGGGGCCGTGCTCGCGCAGGTGCTGGCGGCTGCCAATGTTCACCACCGGCGTCCCGAAGCTCGCGGCCTCGATGATCCCGGCGGATGAATTGCCCGCCATCACGGCGCAGTGGCGCATGGCGCTCACGAACTGCGGCCGCGGCAGGTGGCGCAGCCGGCGCGAGCCGGCAGGCAGGTGCTCGCTGTCCAGCGCCGCGAGGATGCCGCGCGATCCGGCGTCGGCGTTCGGTTCGAGCCAGAGCACCGGCAGGCCCAGCCGGTCCAGCGCCTGCAGGAGGGCGCGGGTCTGCTGCGCGGCTTCGTCGGCCTGCTGCATCACCGGGTGGAAAAGCGCGAGCGCGAAGTCCTGCTCCGGCAAGCCCAGGGACCGCAGGCTGTCGCCGCGCGAAGCGTTCGCCAGCGTGTCCAGTCCGTCCAGACCCGGTGCGCCGGTGAGGAAGATGCGGTCGTCCGCCTCGCCCATCTGGCGCAAGCGCTCGCGGGCGCCCTCCGTGGCGACGAAGTGGTAGCTCGCGAGCTTGCTGATGGCATGCCGCACCGGTTCGTCGACCGTGCCCGATCGCTCGCCGCCATGCACGTGCACCACAGGCACCCCGATGTGCAGACCTGCGATCGCGGCGGCCAGCATCTCCCCGCGATCCCCGAGGAGCAGCAACGCGTCGGGACGGTCACGTTCAAGCAAGCCGGTCATGCCACGCACGACATCGGCGATCGCCAGCGCCATGCTGGCGCCGGTGCGCGTGAGCACGTCCACCGGGATTTCCGCTACGACGGCCAGGCCGCTCGCCCGCACTTCCTCGATCGTGTGGCCATGCGCGGGGCTCAGGTGGGTGCCGGTCACGGCGATCCGCACCTGCAGGCCCGCCGTCGCATGGAGGCGCTGCAGGGTGGACTGCATCAGGCCGAAGTCGGCCCGCGTTCCGCTGAGGTACAGGATGCGCCGCGTGGCCATGTCAGTCCTCCGCGGAAGCCAGCTGCACCCACTGCAGGATCGTACCCGCGGCGATCGCCGAGCGCGCCGTCGCGCCAATCACGCGATCCCAGTCGCGCGGCGCAATGCCGGTCGCGGGACGTCGGCATGCAAGCATGGCGGCGCCGAGTTTCGCGCCCGCCGGGATGTCGACGGCGGCGACGATGCTGCGGCGGGCCACCCGCGCCGCATCCAGCTCCTGCGGCCGGGGAGCCTTGACGCCGTCGCCGAGCATCTGGCCGATGCGGCGGATCCCGCGGACCATGGCGCCAAAGTCCGCGGGTTCCAGCGAAGCGGCGTGGTCGGGGCCCGGCAGGGAGCGGTCGAGGGTGAGGTGCTTCTCGATCACCGTGGCCCCCAGGCTCACGGCCGCCAGCGCCGCCTCGATGCCCACGCTGTGGTCCGAATAGCCGATCGGCAGGTTCAGCTCCTGGCGCATCGTCGTGATCGCTCGCAGGTTGAGCGCCTCGTCCGGTGCGGGATAGGCGGAGGTGCAGTGCAGCACCGAGATTCCCTGAAGCGACCCGCGCGTAGCCCTGGCCCAGTCCAGCGCCTCCCGGAGTTCGGCCATCGTCGCCATGCCGGTGGACAGCAGCACCGGCAGCCCCGTCGCGCAAGCGTGTTCCACCAGAGCACGGTGCGTGAGTTCTCCCGAGGGCATCTTGATGCGCCGCACGCCCAGCGCCACCAGCAGGTCCACCGCCGCGGTCGAAAACGGCGTGGAAAAGAATTCGATGCCGATGCGCACACAGTGGTCACGGATGCGCTCGTGCTGTTCCGGCGACAGCTCCAGCTTGCGCAGCATGTTGAACTGGTCCTGCTCGCCGGTCTGGCGCTGCTGGTATTCCGCCGTCGGCGCACCGGGCACCACGAGGTCCTCGGCCCGGAAAGTCTGGAACTTCACCGCGTCCGCGCCGGCCGCCTTCGCGGCATCGCACAGGGCGAGCGCCATCGCCAGGTCGCCGTTGTGGTTGACGCCCGCTTCCGCGATGACGAACACCGGCTCCATCACCACACCGTCCAGCCGCCATCGACCACCAGGTTGTGGCCGTTCAGGTAGGACGACGCGTCACTCGCCAGGAACAGCATGCCGTTGACGATGTCCTGCCGTTCGGCCATGCGGCCCAGCGGCACGCGCTGCGAGTAGTTGCGGACGAAGGTCTCGTTCTGTCCGCTGAACACGCCGCCGGGGGTGATGGCATTGACCCGCACGCCCTGGCCGCCCCAGTAGCTCGCCAGGTATTGCGTCAGGCCCCAGAGGCCCGCCTTGCTGGCCGAGTAGATCGCCGGCGTGTTGATGGGACGGCCGAGGTACTCCGAGCCTTCGTAGATGCGCTGGTCCGGAGCGACGATGCCATAGATCGACAGCGTGTTCACGATCGCTCCGCGGCCGCGTTGCGCCATCGGTGCGCCGAAGGCCTGGGCGCACAGCATCGCGCCCGTGAGGTTGACCGCCATCACGGCGTTCCAGTCCGCCAGCGGAAACTCCTCGAAGGGCGCGAAGAAGTTCTCGCTCTTCGTGGCCGCGTTGTTGAACAGCACGTCGGCCACGCCCCACTGCGCATGCAGGCGGTCCGCGGCGGCGCGCACGCTCTGCGGATCGCTCACGTCGGCGGCGATCTTCAGGAGCCGGTCGCTGTCCGGCCCGAGCCGGTCCAGGTCGGACGCGCTGCGGTCCAGGGCGCAGACGCGCGCGCCGGCCTCCAGGAAAGCTGCAACGGCGCCCTGCCCCAGGATGCCGGCCGCGCCGGTCATCGCGATGGTCTTGTCGTCCAGGCGGAAGTTCGTGCTGGCCATGTCAATTGAACTGCCGGAACACCGGCTTGATGGCAGGCCCCTGCAGGAAGCGCTCGACGCCGCCCTCCAGTGCCTGCGCGTACACGGCAAGCGCCTTGCGGGCGGCTTCCAGGGTGCGCTGCAGTTCCGACTCGCCGTGCGCGAAGCTCGGCGCGATCCAGGGCATCAGCACGCCGTGGCGGATCATTTCCTGGGAGAACAGCGTGCGCAGCGGCAGGCTCGTCTGGCCCTGCGCGTCGTAGGTGAGGTAGTTCATCGAGATCGCGTTGCCCTGCAGCTGGAACGCGTCGCCGACACCGGCGCCGCGTGCGGCATCCTCCAGGCCGGTCATGAGCTTCGCGCCGAAGTCCCACAGGTGCTTCACCACGTCCTGTTCCTCGTACACCGCCACGGTTTCGAGGAAGGCCGCCAGGCTGGCCATCTCGCCGCCATGGGTGGTGGAGACCAGGAAGGTGCGCTCCTGTCCCGGCTTGTTGATCGCGCCGACTTCCATCACCTCGCGGCGGCCGACCAGCGCCGCCACCGCGAAGCCATTGGCCATGCCCTTGCCGAAGGTGCTGAGGTCCGGCTGCACGTCGAACAGCTTCTGCGCGCCATGCAGGTCCCAGCGGAAGCCGGTGATCATCTCGTCGAGGATGAAGAGTGCGCCATCACGCCGGCACAGGTCCTGCACGTGCTTCAGGAAGTTGCCGCTCCAGTGCGCGACGTCCGCGGTGGGCGGGCGCAAGCGGTCGTAGCCGGGCGCCTGGTCGCACGGCCCAACCGTGGTGGCGGGCTCCAGCATCACGCCCGCGATCTGGCCGGGGTGCTCGGCGAACAGCTGCTGCAGGCTCGCGAGATCGCCGTAGTCGAACACCAGCGTGGTGGCGTGGTGCACCGCGGGGATGCCGCGCTTGAGCGCCGTCGCACCGATGAACCAGTCGTCGAAGGAGAAGAAGGGGTGCTGCCGCGGCACGCAGACGAAGGTGCGGCCGGTGTAGGCGCGCGCCACCTTGGCCGCGGCCGTCGTGACGTTGGAGCCGTTCTTGGCGAACTTCACCATGTCGGTGCCGGCCAGCTCCACCATCTTCTCGGCGGCTTCCAGCTCGATCACGGAGGCGCGTGTGAGGTTCACGCCGAGCTCCATGCCGCGGATCGCTGCGCGGTTGATGCGCTCGTCGGCATAACCGAGCGTGACGGCACGCAGGCCCATGCCGTAGTCCAGCAGGGTGCGGCCGTCGCCCGTGGCGACGTAGGCCCCCTTGCCGCTGACCAGGATGTCGGGCGCGTTGGACGGGTACTGGTCGTCGCCGCGCGAGTAGGTGTGGGCGCCGCCGGGGATGACGCGATGCAGGCGCTCGCTGTAGCTCGAAGTCATGGGCAAGGTCTCCGCGTCAGGACCCCGCCTCGATCGCTTCGAGCAGCGCGAGCACGCGGATGTCGTCCGACAGCGTATGGGGAAAGGTTCCGCGGCGTTGGGCCGCGGCAAGGAAGCTGCCGATCTCGGCAACGTACATCGCCTCGCCGATGTTCTGGTGGTAGCCCGCATGGGCCGTGCTGCGCGGCTGGTGGAAGTCCACCATGCGGGCCGTGTCCGCTTCGTGGACGCGCACGGTGCCGCTGTCCCAGTCCCAGGCCAGGGAGGCGCGCTCGAAGTTGAGGGTCAGCTTGCGCACGGCCTGCCGGGCGACGACGTCCACGAGGATGCTGCCGACGAAGCCGTCGAAGTGCAGCAGTGCCGCGTAGGTGTCGTCGATGGGAGCGCCCACGTCGGTGGTGCGCAGCTTCGCGCCCTGCACTTGTTGCGGCCAGCCGAAGGCGTCGACCATCCACGTCAGCTCGAACGGCACGATCTCGCGCGCGCCGCCGGTTGCGGGATTCGACACGTAATAGTCGCTGACCTTCTCCCACGGATGCCAGTCCGGCAGGTACTGCCCGCAGTGGTAGGAGAAGTTGCACACCTTGCCGTAGCGGCGCGACTGGACGATCTGCGTGATGTCGCGGATCGCGGAATGGAAGCGCAGGGTGCACGAGGGGGCCACCAGCACGCCGTGCGCGCGCGCGCGTTCGTCCAGCGCCGGGAGCGGCGCGCGGATCACGCTGGCCTCGACGAAGCAGGGCTTGCCGGCGGCGATCGCCCAGTCGATGGCGGTGTGGTGCTGGTCGGGCGGGGTGGAGATCACCACCACGTCGAAGTCGCGCAGGTCGGCGGCCGCGAGTTCGCCGCGCGTCTCGATGCCGTAGTCCCGGGCCGCCTGCTCGCGCCGGTCGGCGCGGGGGTCGTAGCCGGCGACGGACTGCACGCCGTGCTGCTGCAGGCAGCGCACGCGGCGGCGCCCCATGGAACCGAGACCGATCACCAATGCCTTCACGGCAGCCTTCCCTTGAAATGTTGCATCACGGCTTCCACGCAGAGGAAATCGAACAGGTCGTCGACCTCGTAGTTCTGCCAGCGTTCGATTGTGTACCCGAGCACGCGGGGCGGGTAGAAGGTGCGGAAGCGCTCCAGCGCCTCCGTCTTGACCGCATAGGCCACGCCATAGGGGAACCAGGCGGCAGGCGGTTCGCCCGCGCCGAGCGCGTCCGGCCGCACCCAGGGAGCCAGGCGGCCGTCGGCATCCATCTGCTTCATGATCGCGGGCTGTTCCAGCTGGACGCGGCCCACCGAAACGACGGCGTCGGTCTCGTTCCAGCGCCGCGTCAGCAGTTCCGCGACGCCAGGCAAGTCGGTGCTCGCGCGCAGCGGCGAGGTCGGCTCCAGCAGGATCACGGCGTCGTAGCTGCGGCCTTCCTCCTCGCGCAGATACGCCAGCGCATGCAGCGCGGCGTCCGCCGAGGTGCTGGTGTCGCCGGCGATCGCGGGTGGCCGCAGGAAGGGCACGCGGGCGCCGTGCTCGCGCGCGACGTCGGCGATGGCCGCGTCGTCCGTCGAAACGACGACGTCCTCGATCGCCGGGCAGGCTCGCGCCGCAGCGATGCTCCAGGCGATCAGGGGCAGGCCCGCCAGCGGACGGATGTTCTTGCCCGGCAAGCGCTTGCTGCCGCCGCGCGCGAGGATGAGTCCGAGGATGCGGGGCGCTTTCATGCGCGGGGTCCTTCCGGCCGGCCAGCGGCCAGCCGTGCAATTTCACGCGCCACCCGCTGCGCCGCGCCGGCGCGCGGCTCGGCGGGCGGAGTACCGAGACGAGCGGCCGCAAGTGCTTGCTCGAGCAACGCGGGCACGGAAGCGAGGTCCTGTGCCGCCACGCCCATGCCCAGCTGCCCATAGTCCATCCCGGAGCGTCGCACCAGCGGTGAAAAGGCCAGGCCCAGCACCTGCTTGCCGGCCGCATGCGCCTGCGCGCCCACGGTGGTGGCCTGCACGATCACCACGTCGGCGGCCGCCAGCACAGGCGGCAGGCCCTCGCGGTCCGGCTGGCTCCAGTGCACCCGCGCTTGCTCCGGAGGCGGCTCGAAGCGGTGCCATTCGTTCGGGTGGTAGCGGATGGCAAGGCAGGCGTCGTCGTGCGCGTCCCGCCACTGGAGCAGCATCCGCTGGACCGCGTTGCCCAGTGCGGCGCCCGCCCAGCGGGTCTCGGCGTCGTCGGGTTCCATGTGGCCGGCCCACAGCACCACGGGACGATCGCCCCAGCCATGCTTCGCGCGAAAGCGATCCGCGGCACTCTTCGCATCGGCACCGGCCAGGGCGTCGAACGCCGGGTTGCCCGTCACGACGATGCGATCCGACGGAACACCCCCTTCGAGCAGGTTGTGCCGGGTGGCCTCGGACAGCACGGCGATGCGGTCCGCGTGCACGCTTCGCGCCCGGTAGGGATCCCCCGGCAATGCGAACAGGTCGACCATCGACAGCGTAGCAATGCCCAGCGTGTGCGCAGCTTCCAGGGCGGCCTGCTCGCTGCGCGGCGAATTCGTCGCGACCACCACGTCCGGGCCAAGTTCCAGCAGGATCCGCTGGAACAGCCGGACCGGATGAAAGCCCTGGCGGCCCTGCTCCCGCCAGCGCTGCCAGGCGCCCGCCTCGCCGAGGTCGTGCACCCACTCGAGGAAGTTGAGCCCGAGGTAGGCCAGGGACTCCTCCCGGTCGACATCCGGATGCTGCTGGTCGCCGATCAACTGTGCCCCGTACCCGAGCGCGCGCTGGCCTTCTGCGCCGCGGCAGAAATCGCGAAAACCCAGCGGCTGCTCGCCGGCGCGGCGCGCCACCCCGGCCGCCGTGGTCAGCGCCAGCACTTGCACCTCACAGGCCGGCGCCAGAGCGCGCAGGGCTTGCATGACGGGCAGGCACATCTCCACGTGGCCGCCGCCATAGGTGACGAACAAGACTTTCATCGCTGGCCGTCCCACAGGGCGATCGCCGCCAGCGCGCGCAACTCGCGCGTGAAATTGGCGCTGCCGTCGCGGTGCCGGGCCAGCATGCGCTCGACCTCCGCTGGCGCGAACAACTCCTGTACCAAGCCGCTGCCCGCGAGCAGTTGCTGCAGCCATCCGTGGCTTTCCTTGCGGAACCACTCGCCGACGGGCACCGTGAACATCTGCTTGCGCCTGTACGCGAGGTCCTCGCCGATCAGGGGCGTGACGGCGCGCTTGTACCAGTGCTTCTTGTCGCCGTCCGCGGCCAGCTTCGTCCGGCCCGGCGCGCGGAAGGCGAACTCCATCATTCGCCAGTCCAGGAAGGGCGTGCGCGCCTCGATGGACACCGCCATGCCCATGCGATCGGGCTTGACCAGGTTGTTGCCGGACAGCAGCAGTTGCATGTCGAGGTACAGCGCCTGGTTGATGCGGTCGAAATGCGCCGCCTCCTCGAACCAGGGCCGCGCCGCGACTTCGAAGCTGTCGAGGCCGCGCAGGCGGGCCGCCGTTTCGGGGCGGTACAGCGCCCCCTTCGCGGCCGGCGTGAACAGCGAGATCGCATCGAAGTAGCTTCTGCGGAAGATTTCGTCGTCCTGCGTCAGCGCATCGGGGCGTGCGAAGAATTCCGCGTACTTGTCGTAGCCCGCGAAGAGTTCGTCTCCGCCGTCGCCGGTCAGCACCACCTTGACGTGCTTCGCCGCAAGCTCGCTCACGCGCAGCGTGGGCATGAACGACGCGTCGCCGTGCGGCTGGTCCAGGTGGTACAGCACCTGCGGCCAGCGGTCCAGCATGTTCAGCTCCGCGATCTCGCTGGTGTGGTCGCAGCCGAACCGCTGCGCGGCCTGCGCCGCGTACGCGGATTCGTCGAAGCGCGGGTCGGCAAAACCGATGCAAAAGGTGCGCACCGGCTGCTGCACGTGCCGGGCCATCAGCGCCACGATGGTGCTGGAGTCCACGCCGCCGGAAAGGAAAGCGCCCCAGGGCACGTCGGCGCGCAGGCGGATGCGGGTGGCGTCGTCGAGGATGGACAGGAATTCCCGCGACCACCCATCGAAGTCCTGCTCGCTCTCGCGCTGGTCGGCCAGGTTCCACCACCGGCCCTGCTCGATGCCCTGGCGCGTGAACTTCATCCAGCAGCCCGGCATCACGTGCCGGATACCCTGCCACACGGTCCACGGCGCCGGAATGTAGTTGAAGCTGAGGTAGTGGTGGATGGCTTCGAGGTCGATCGCCGGTGCAGAGGGCAACGCCTTCAGCAAAGCCTTGATCTCGGAGCCGAACAGGTGGCGCTCGCCCTGCTGCGCCACGTACAGCGGCTTCACGCCGATGCGGTCGCGCACCAGGATCAGCGCATCCTCCCGCGCATCGTCGATGGCGATCGCGAACATGCCGTTCAGCCGCTGCACGAAGTCCAGGCCTTCGCGCTCGTACAGGCGCAGCAGCACTTCGGTGTCGGAGTGGGTGTCCAGCCGCACCCCTTGCGCGCGCAGCTCGTCGGCGAGTTCGACGTAGTTGAAGATCTCGCCGTTCTGCACGATCGCGATGCGGCCGTCGTCGGAGACGAAGGGCTGGTGGCCGCCGGCCAGGTCGATGATCGACAGGCGCCGGTTGCCGACGGCCACACCGCGCTGCGGGTCGTGGTGGATGCCTTCGTCGTCGGGCCCGCGATGGACCAGGCTGCGCGCCATCGCGGCGAGTGCCTCGCCTGCCAGCGGGCGCCGTTCGCGGTCCCAGTAGCCGAAGATCCCGCACATGGCTAGTTGCTCCCCCGGCCCGCCAGTCGGCCCACGGTCCAGGCCATGATCTTCAGGTCCAGCCACAGGTTGCCTTCGCGCACGTACCGCAAGTCGAGTGCGCGCCGGTCGTCCTCCGTTCCTTCCGAGCGCAGCAGGGCTTGCGCCAGCCCGGTGATGCCGGGACGCACGCTGCAGCGCAAGGCCCAGTCCGCATCGCTGTACAGGGAACGCTGCACCGGCAGGTCGGGACGCGGGCCGACCAGGCTCATGTCGCCCTTCAGCACGTTCAGCAGTTGCGGCAGTTCGTCCAGGCTGGTGCGCCGGATGAACCGGCCTGCGCGGGTGATGCGAGGATCGCTTGCGGCGGTGTTGAAGGGGCCAATGGCCGCGGCGTTGCGCACCATGCTGCGGAACTTGTACATGCCGAAGGTGCGGCCCGAGCGGCCCACGCGCACCTGGCGGAAGAAGACGGGAAAGCCGCTGTCGATCGCGACGGCCGCCGCGGTGGCCAGCAGCAACGGGCTCAGCAGCAGCAAGGCCAGCGCCGACAGCACGATGTCCACCACGCGCTTCATGGGCGGGCAGCGGGCCCCGCGGCCGTGGCGCGGATGCTGTCGGCGATGCGCCGCGCATCCGCCAGCACCTGTTGCGGCGTGCGCTGGCCGAGGGCCCGCTCGGCCTCGCGCAACGCGCCGACTTCGCGCTCGAAGTCCATCGCGTTGTCGCGATGGAAGGTGCGCGAGAGGATCACGGAGCCGGATCCGAGCCGCAGGTGTTCGGCCAGCACGTCGCGGCCGGGCAGCAATCCCTCGTCGAGCCGGGCGATGCCGCCGAAGCCGAAGCGCAGGCCGTGCGCCTGGGCGACCTGCGCCACCCGCTCGACGCTGCCGTCGGCCAGCGGCTCGAACATGAAGCGGCAGCCCAGGGACAGGTGCAGGTCGTTCAGGCCGACGAAGATCTCCTCGAGGCCGGGCGTGCCCGCCCAGGAGGCGACGGATTCGAGCGCCGCAGCGGTCTCCATCAGCGGAACGATGGGCGCCCGGCCAGCCACGATGCCGGAAAAGGCGCGCAGTTGCTCGCCGCCAGTGAACATCGGCAGCATCAGCAGGTCGGCGCCCTGTTCCAGCACCGCATCGACCTCGGCGCGGGTGCCGGCGTGCAGGGGATTCACTCGCACCATCAGGCGGGACTGCCGCAGCACCGCGCGCACGCGGCCGACGTCCTGCAGCTGGTGGGCGCTGATGAAGGTGTTGCGGCCGGCCTGGCGCTCGGCCTTGCCCATGCGCTCCAGGTCGACGAACAGGCGGAAGCCGCCCAACGCATCGCAGCGCTGGGCAAACGCCGGGTCGTTGGTGATCTGGATCAGTTCGAGCATGCCCGGGCGGATTATCGCGCCAGCGCCGAGCGCAGGTCCTCGCTGGCCCAGCAGGCGAAGCCCAGCAGCCCCGCCGCGGCCGCGATCGCCGCCAGCCACTGCAGGCCGAAGGAAGCGGGGATGCCCAAGAGCAGCACCAGCGCCTGCAGCAGCACCAGCCCGCCGCCGCCGGCGGCCAGCGCGCGCCAGGGAAGCCAACGGCGCAAGTCCGGACCGAGCGCATACAGCAGCACCAGCGCAATCGCGGCCCACAGGCAATCGAGCCAGACCATCAGCACGGCGCCCTGCCTGGGCGCGGCGAGCAACAGCACCAGCAGCGCGCCGCCATGCGCCAGGACGGCAACGCGCAGTCGCTGCTGCGCCGCCAGTGCGGCGAGCGCGATGGCGACCAGCGCCTGCGGCAGCAGGCTCCAGCCACCAATGCGCCCCCACTGCGCGACATCCGCAAGCGCGCCCTGCTGCATGCGGCCCCAGCCGAACAGGAGCTGGGCCACCGCCGGCGCCGCCAGCAGCAAGCCAGCGGTGCAGGCACAGGCCAGGGTCCACGCCAATGCGAAACCGCGGCGCATGGGCGCGGCGGCGTCCTGCGGCGTCGCGGCTCCGCGCAAGGCCTGGGAGATCGGCCCCAGGGCCAGCGTGCCCACCAGCTGGATCGCCAGCACCAGGGGCAGCTCCACCAGCTTCCAGGCGTAGTTGAAGGTCGCGAGCGCGCCGGGCGCTTCGTGCGAAGCCAGCGAGCGGGCAGCAAACGGCAGGGCCAGGGGCAATCCGGCCGCCGCCGCGGCCCAGAGCCAGACGGAGGCAGCCGGCAAGGCGGCTTCGTCCGCCGGCGTGCCGGCCCCGCGGAAGGGACGCTTGCGCCAGTGCAGCCAGGCCAGGCGCGCCAGCATCGCGAGCACCAGGCCCACGCCGAGCACGGTGACATCGGCGGCAGGCGCGCGGAAGGCCTTGGCCGCGACCCATAGTGCCCCGATCAGGAACACATTGACCACGAGATTGGCGGCGTACATGCCGACGAAGTCCCGCTCGTGCTGCAGGCGCGTGACCCACAGTGCGGCCAGCAGCGCCAGCGGCACCGCCACCGCACTCCAGGCGAGTCCCAGCCCAGCGGGGCCCCGCAGGTCCGCCGGCAGGCCGGCGGCCAGCCAGCTGGCGATGGGATGGCGCGCCAGCAGCATCAGCGCCGCCAGCAGGACACCGCCCGCGAGCAGCAGGCGCGCCACGCGCCGCTCGCTCGCCGCGATGCGCGCGGACTCCTCGTGCGCCCACGCGGGCAGCAGCACGTAGGCGAGCGCGCCGGCCGCGAGCACGCCGGTGAGCCAGTCGGGCAAGGTGAGCATCAGGACCGCCAGGTCGCCCATGCCGCTGGCCCCGAAGGCCGCGGCCTGCGCGGATTCGCGCACCAGTCCCAGAACGCGGCTGGCGAGGAGCAATGCAAGGGACAGGACGCCGGCCCGGAGAAACATAGCCGGGCATTATCGGTGGCGCACGGCCGGGCTCCGCGCCGAAACCTACAATGGAGGGTTACGTCCCCTGCTGTGCACTCCGCCCCCGGCCCCATGTCCCAAGACCAGACCACCCCACCCACCGACGAGAACCAGCTGATCGCAGAACGCCGCGAGAAACTCAAGGCCCTGCGCGAAGCCCATCGCAACGGCGGGGCTCCGGCCTTTCCCAACGACTTCAAGCCGGGGAACCACGCGGAACAACTGCACCAGCACCATGGCGGCAAGAGCGCCGAGGAACTGGAGGCCGCGGGCGCGACCGCCAGCATCGCCGGCCGCATGATGCTCAAGCGGGTCATGGGCAAGGCGAGCTTCATCACCGTGCAGGACCAGACCAGCCGCATCCAGGTCTACGTGACCCGCGATGCGGTGGGCGAAGAGGTCTATGCGGCCTTCAAGCACTGGGACCTGGGCGACATCGTCGGCGCCGAAGGCCGGATGTTCAAGACGCGCACCGGCGAACTGTCGCTGCACGCCACCTCCATCCGCCTGCTCACCAAGAGCCTGCGGCCGATGCCGGACAAGTTCCACGGCGTCGCGGACCAGGAAGTGAAGTACCGCCAGCGCTACGTGGACCTGATGATGGACGAGGAGGCCCGCAAGCGCTTCGTCGCGCGCAGCAAGGCGATGTCCGGCATCCGCGAGTTCATGGTGGACCACGCCTTCCTGGAGGTGGAGACGCCCATGCTCCACCCCATCCCCGGCGGCGCCAACGCCAAGCCCTTCATCACGCACCACAATGCGCTGGACCAGGAGATGTACCTGCGCATCGCGCCGGAGCTGTATCTCAAGCGCCTGCTGGTGGGCGGCTTCGAGCGCGTGTTCGAGATCAACCGCAACTTCCGCAACGAAGGCATCTCGGTCCGGCACAACCCGGAATTCACGATGATGGAGTTCTACGCGGCGTACTGGAACTACCAGGACCTGATGGACTTCACCGAGGCGCTGCTGCGCGATGCGGCGCAAAAGGCCGTGGGCACGCTGCAGCTCACGTACGGCGGCAAGGAAGTGGACCTGGCGAAGCCGTTCGAACGGCTCACCATCCCCGAGGCGATCGTGCGCCACACCGACGCGGGCGACAACGTCGCCAACCGCGACTGGCTGGTCAACCAGCTCAGGAAGCTGGGCATGAGCGAGGAAAAGGAACGGCTGTCCGCCCGCTCGCTCGCCTCGCTGCAGGTGCTGTTCTTCGAGGAGAAGGTGGAGGAGAAGCTGTGGCACCCCACCTTCATCATGGAGCACCCGACGGAGATCTCGCCGCTGGCGCGCGCCAACGACCAGCGCCCCGAGGTGACCGAGCGCTTCGAGCTGTACATCACCGGCCGCGAGATGGCCAACGGCTTCTCGGAGCTGAACGACGCCGAGGACCAGGCCGCGCGCTTCCAGGCGCAGGTGAGCGCCAAGGATGCGGGCGACGACGAAGCCATGTTTTATGACCACGACTTCGTGCGCTCGCTCGAGTACGGCATGCCGCCCGCGGGCGGCTGCGGCATCGGCATCGACCGCCTGATGATGCTGCTGACGGACAGCCCCAGCATCCGCGACGTGATCCTGTTCCCCGCCCTGCGCCGCGAAGGCTGACCCTTCCCCCAAAGAAAAAGCCATCGGGCTCGCGCCCGATGGCTTTTTTCATTTGGAGCGCAGTGGCTTAGCGCGAGCGGCCGCCGAAGCCCCGGTCCCGCTGCTGCTGGCCGCCGAAGCCGCCGCCTTCGCGACGCGGGCCGCCGAAACCGCCTTCACGGCGCTCGCCTTGCGCGCCCTCGCGGCGGTCGTTGATGGCACGTCCCTCGTGGCCGCCGAAGGTCTTGGCGCCGAAGCCGGAGTGCTTGCCGTAACCGTTGCCGTTGGCCGGACGACGGTCACCCGGGCGGCCCGGCTTGCCGCCGAAGCCCGTACGGGCCGGCGGCGGCGCGAAGCGCTGCTTGGGCTCCAGGCCGGGAATCGTCTCGGCGTTGAAGCGCTGCTTGCTGTAGTGCTCGATGTCGCCGATCTTGCGGCGGTCGCGGAACTCGGCGAAGGTGATGGCCAGGCCGTCACGGCCCGCGCGGCCGGTGCGGCCGATGCGGTGCGTGTAGTCCTCGCTCTTCATCGGCAGGCCGAAGTTGAACACGTGCGTGATCGTCGGCACGTCGATGCCGCGGGCGGCGACGTCGGTGGCCACCAGGATCTGCACCTGGCCGCGGCGCAGCGCCATCAGGCGGCGGTTGCGCAGGCCCTGGGACAGGGCGCCATGCAGCGCCACGGCGCTGAAGCCGACCTGCTGGAGTTCCTCGGCCAGGCCGTCGCATTCGATCTGCGTGCTGGCGAACACGATCGCCTGGTCGATGCTGTTGTCACGCAGCCAGTGGTCCAGCAGCTGGCGCTTGTGCTGGGGGTTGTCCGCCCAGAACAGCTTCTGCTCGATGTTGGCGTGCTTTTCCTGGGGCGAGTCCACCTGGATGTGCTGCGGGCTGCGCATCACGCGCGCGGCCAGCTGCTGCACGCGACCAGCGAAGGTGGCGCTGAACATCATGGTCTGGTGCCGGTTGGCGGTGAGCTGGTGCACTTCCGCCAGGTCCTCGGCGAAGCCCAGGTCCAGCATGCGGTCGGCCTCGTCCACCACCAGGAACTGCACCTGGTCCAGCTTGATCTGGCCGGAACGCTGCAGGTCCAGCAGGCGGCCGGGGGTGGCCACCACCAGGTCGGCGTTCTGCAGGCGGGCGATCTGCATCTGGTAAGGCATGCCGCCCACCACGTTGGCGATGCGCAGGCCGCGGGTGTGCTTGACCAGGTCGATGGCGTCGCTGGCCACCTGCTGCGCGAGTTCGCGCGTGGGGCACAGCACCAGGGCGCCGGGCACGGCGGCCTTGAAATGGCGCGGGTTCAGCGGGTTCTTGCGGGCGCGCTTGGGGGCGGCTTCGCCGCGGGCGACGGCGTCGTCATACGCCTTCTGTTCGGCGGCGGCCTGGTCCGCCTGCTGGCGGATCAGCGTGTTGAGCACCGGCAGCAGGAAGGCCGCGGTCTTGCCGCTGCCCGTCTGGCTGGAGACCATCAGGTCGTTGAAGGCCGCACCGCCGGCGTCCTGCGCCATGGCACGGCCGATGGCCTGCTGCTGCACCGGCATGGGTTGGGTGAAGCCCAGTTCGGCCACGGCGGCCAGCAGTTCGGGGGCGAGGCCCAGCGCGGCAAAGCCGTTGGCCACGGGGGTGGCTTCCGCCACGGGGGTTTCTTGAATGTTTTCGGTCATGAAAAGTCCACGCGACGCAACCCAGGGCGGGTGCGCCGTCATCGAAATGGTTTGGAAACATCAACCATTCCAACGACAAACAGGACTTGCGGCCTGCGGCCCAAATTGCTTCCGTGACGGAGGCGGGCCAGTGCGAGAAGGCGGATGCGCGATCAAGCTGCCTGAAAGCAGCAAGCCTGCGATTATGACAGGTTTCGGGTTTTCCCGCACCTGCCCGATTCAGGCGAGCTTCAGGAAGTGCTCGCGGTAGTGCACGAGCTCGTCGATGGATTCGTGCACGTCGGCCAGCGCCGTGTGCAGCTGGCGCTTCTTGAAGGAGGTGTAGACCTCCGGCCTCCAGCGCCGCGCGAGTTCCTTCAGCGTGCTGACGTCGAGGTTGCGGTAGTGGAACCAGCCTTCCAGCGCCGGCATGTACTTCACGAGGAAGCGGCGGTCCTGGCCGATCGTGTTGCCGCACATGGGGCTGCCCAGCTTGGGCACGTACTGGCTGACGAAAGCCAGCACCTGCCGCTCCGCCTCCGCTTCGCTGAGGGTGGACGCGCGGACCTTGTCGGTCAGGCCGCTCTTGCCATGGGTGCCCTTGTTCCACGCATCCATCAGGTCCAGCTGGGCGTCGGACTGGTGGATCGCGAGCGCCGGGCCTTCGATGCGCGGTTCGAGGTTGGGACCGGTCACCACGACCGCGATCTCGATGATCCGGTCGCGCTCCGGGTCCAGTCCCGTCATTTCACAGTCGAGCCAGACGAGGTTCTGGTCGCTCTTGGCCAACGGGATGGTCTCGGAAGCGGGGGTCTCTGCCATCCAGCGATTGTCGCTGATGGCCTAACATTGCAGGAATGGATCCCTCCTCCGCCCTCACCCTGGCGTTCGCCGCCTTCCTGGTCGCGAGCCTCACGGTGAAATTCTGGCTCGCGAGCCGGCAGGTGCGCTACGTCGCCAGGCACCGCGATGCCGTGCCGCAACCCTTCGACGGCGTGATCTCCCTCGCCGGCCACAAGAAAGCAGCCGACTACACCGTCGCCAAGGGACGCCTGGGCATCCTGGAGGAAGCGTTCGGGGGCGCCGTGCTGCTCGGATGGACGCTGCTCGGCGGGCTCGATGCGCTGAACCAGGCCCTGGTGCGTGGGCTGGGGACGGGCATGATCCAGCAGCTGGCCCTGCTGGCGTCGGTGTTCGCCATCGGCGCCGTGCTGGATCTTCCCTTCAGCCTGTACCAGACCTTCGTGGTGGAGCAGCGCTTCGGGTTCAACAAGATGACCTGGAAGCTGTGGCTCAGCGACTTGGCCAAGTCGGCGCTGCTGGGCGTCGCACTCGGCCTGCCCCTGGCCTGGGTGATCCTGTGGCTGATGCATGCTGCAGGCGCGCAGTGGTGGATCTGGGCCTGGGGCGTGACCAGCGTGTTCCTGCTGTTCGTGCAGTTCATCTTTCCCCTGTACATCGCGCCGCTGTTCAACAAGTTCGAGCCGCTGCAGGACGAGACGCTGAAGGAACGCATCAGCCGCCTGATGCAGCGCTGCGGCTTCGTCGCCAAGGGCTTCTTCATCATGGACGGCAGCAAGCGAAGCGCCCATGCCAATGCCTACTTCACCGGCTTCGGCGCGAGCAAGCGCGTCGTCTTCTACGACACGCTGATTGCGCGCCTGTCGCCCGACGAAGTCGATGCGGTGCTGGCGCACGAACTGGGTCACTTCCGCCTCAAGCACATCGCCAAGCGCATCGCGGCGACCTATGTCCTGAGCTTCCTGGCTTTCGCGCTGCTGGGCTGGCTGTCCACGCGGGTCTGGTTCTTCACGGGCCTGGGCGTGCGGCCCAACATGGAAGGACCGAACGACGCCCTGGCGCTGCTGCTGTTCATGCTGGCGCTGCCGGTGTTCACCTTCTTCGTGTCGCCGGTGATGGCGCAGTTCTCCCGCAAGCACGAGTTCGAAGCCGATGCCTTCGCCGCGACCCAGACCAGCGGCGAACACCTGGGTTCCGCGCTGCTCAAGCTGTACGAGGACAACGCATCGACGTTGACGCCCGACCCGGTGTTCGTGAAGTTCTACTACTCGCACCCGCCCGCCTCGGAACGGCTGGCGCGCTTGCATCTGGCAGGTGCCGCGGCATGAGCTCGATGCTGAAGAAACGGGACTGGTCCGGGCTGCAGCGCCGTGCCCTGACGCCCACCGAGATCGTCCGGCGGCTGGCGGACCTTCCGGGGTGGAAACTCAGCGGCGACGGCGACCAGGTGGCGATCGAGCGGACGTACACCTTCGCCGACTACCACGAGACGATCGCCTTCGTGAACGCGCTGGCGTTCGTCGCCCACGCGCTGGACCACCATCCCGACCTCTCGGTGCACTACGACCGCTGCGTGGTGCGTTTCAGCACGCACGCGCTGCACGGGATCTCCGAAACCGACTTCGAGTGCGCGGCGCGAGCCGACGCCCTGCTCGCATGAAGGACGTGCCGCTTGGCTGACGGCGAGGGCACGCACCCCGGCCTCGTGGTGGCCAGCCACGGACGCCATTGCCTGGTGGAGACGCCGCAAGGCACGCGCATCCGGTGCCACGCCAAGGGCAAGAAGAACGAAACCGTGGTCGGCGACCAGGTGCTGTGGCGTCACAGCGGCGACGAGGGCGTGATCGCGGGCGTGCAGCCGCGCCGCAACCTCTTCTACCGGCAGGACGAGATCCGCACCAAGTCCTTCGCGGCCAACCTGGACCAGGTGCTGGTGCTGATCGCCGCCGAGCCCGAGTTCTCGGAACTGCAGCTCGCGCGCGCGCTGATCGCCGCCGAGGCCGAACGCATCGCGCCCCTGATCGCGCTGAACAAGAGCGACCTGGTGGAACCCTTCGAACGCGCATGGGCGCGGCTGCTGCCGTACCAGCACGTGGGCTACGGGGTGCTGCCGCTGTCGCTGCGCCAGTCGGGAGAGGTCGACCGCGCCCACCTGCTGCAGCACCTGCAGGGCAAGACGACCCTGGTGCTGGGCCCTTCCGGGGCCGGCAAGAGCACGCTCATCAACTTGCTGGCGCCGCAGGCCCAGGCCCTGACCGGCGAGATCTCTCAGGCGCTCAATTCCGGCAAGCACACGACCACCGCCACCACGCTCTACTGGGTGGATGCAGAGCGCAAGACCGCGATCATCGATTCGCCGGGCTTCCAGGAATTCGGGCTGCACCACATCGCCAAGGCGCAGCTCGCCGGACTCATGCCCGACCTGAATCCGCATGTCGCCGAGTGCAAGTTCTACAACTGCACGCACATGCACGAACCCGGCTGCGGCGTCATCGCGGCGGTCAACGACTCGCCCGGCGCACCTGCGGGACGGATCGAACCCAACCGTTACCGCATCTACCGCACCCTGTTCGAAGAACTTTCGCTGCCGCGCTACTGAAGCTCTTGTGACGCGTGCCGCCGCCCGCATGTTCGCGGGAGGAGGCACCCGAACCCACCATGAGCCAGCTGCACGTCGTCTGCCCGCATTGCCACACCACCAACCGCGTCCAGTCCTCGGACCTCGGCCAGTCGCCGGACTGCGGCAACTGCCACAACGCACTGTTCACGGGCCATCCCGTGAACCTCACCGCCGCGGAATTCGAGCGCCACATCGCCCGCAGCCAGCTGCCCGTGCTGGTGGATTTCTGGGCCCCGTGGTGCGGCCCGTGCCGCATGATGGCGCCGGCGTTCGAGCAGGCCGCCCAGCAGCTCGAACCGCGCGTGCAGCTGGTGAAGCTCAACACCGACGATGCCGCGGGCGTGGGTGCGCGCCTGAACATCCGCAGCATCCCCACGCTGGCCCTCTTCATCGGTGGCCGCGAAGTCGCAAGGCAGGCAGGTGCCATGGCGGCGGGGGACATCGTGCGCTGGACGCAGGCGCAGCTCAGTCGCGCCGCGACGGCGGCCTGAGGTAGCCGGCCAGGAGTCGGCGCGGACCCGTTTCCCTGCCGCGCAGAGTCCTAACCGAGCAGCCGCGCCAGCGTCAGCAGCGCGAGCAGCACCATCCACAGCACGACCGAGCGCCACACCAGGCCCACGATGCTGCGCAGGTGCGCGATCTCCGCTTCGCGCCCCGGCGTGCTGGCCGTGTCGGCCATGGGCTCCGCGGGTCCCGTCGCGTGGAAGCCGGCCGGGCCGCTCGCGGCGAAGGCGGGCTCCAGCGCTTCGCCCCCGAGCCGCACGTTGACGGCCCCCGAGGTGGCGGCCAGGATCACGCCGTCGTTGTCGTTGGGGAATCGCTGCGCGTAGTTGCGCCAGCAGTCGATGGCTTCCTCGAAGCTGCCCACGACCGCGAACGCGATCGCCGTCATGCGCGCCGGCAGCCAGTCCACTGCCGTCCACGCGCGCGCGGCCGCGGACTGCAGAGCCTCGCTGGCGGGCTGCACCTGCATGCGGCTGCGATGGCGCCAGTAGCGGCCGACGAATTCGGCCATGCGGTACAGCACCGCGCCGGCCGGGCCGAGCCCGAAGGCGGCGAGGATGGAGAACCAGGCCAGCACGCCGAACACGTGCCGGTGCGCGGCAAGCACCGAGTACTCGATCACGTGGCGCACGATCTCGCTGCGCGGCAGCTCGCTCGCATCGACCCGCTGCCACTGGGCCAGCAGCAGGCGCGCCTTGCGCTCGTCGCCGCTCTCCAGCGCATCGCGGATGTCGGTGAAGTGGTGGCTGAACTGGCGGAAGCCGAGCGTGATGTACAGCACCAGCACGCTCCAGACCATGGCGGCCGGCCAGCCCACGAAGTACAGCAGCAGCCAGTGCACCGCCAGCGCGGCAAGCGACGGTGCCAGCACCGCCAGCATCCAGCAGGTCCAGCCGTGCTGCGGCTTGCCCGCGTCGAAATTGCGGCTGACCCAGCGCGCCCAGACACGCAGGCCGGTGTGGATGGAGTTGTGCGCGCCCAGCGGACGCACCTGCTCGATCAGCAGGGCGAACAGGATCGCGAAGAAACTCATGGGCGGTGATGATAGCCGCGCCCGCGGCCTGGGCCGTCAGGCCGCCAGGAAGCGGTAGAAGTTGCGCAGCATCGCCGCCGTGGCGCCCCAGATGAAGCGCTCCTTGCCGCCGTCGGCATAGGGCATGGAGAACCATTCGCGCCGGACGCCGCCCAGCTCGATCGCGTGGCGGCGGTGGTGCGACGGGTCCATCAGGAAGTCCAGCGGCACCTCGAACGCGTCGTCCACCTCGTGCGCGTTCAGGGCGAGCCGGTAGTCCGGGTGCACCAGTGCGATCACCGGCGTGATGACGAACATGGTGCCGGTCCTGTAGGTCGGCATGTCGCCGATCACCTCGGCCAGCGAACGTTCCAGGCCGATCTCCTCGTGCGCCTCGCGCAGCGCCGTGTCGGCCGCATCGGCGTCGGTGTCGTCGCGCTTGCCGCCCGGGAAGGCCACCTGGCCGGAATGCGTGCTCAGGTGCGTGGTGCGCTGCGTCAGCAGCACGCTCGGGCGTTCACGCATGACGATCGGCACCAGCACGGCCGCCTCCGCCGTCTTGCGGTCGGTGAAGCGCGGCTCGGCCCAGATCTCCGGCTCCCAGGTCGGCGGTTCGGCGAAGCGTCGCCGCAACGCGTGGGGCGTCAGCCGTTCGCGATCCACCAGCGGCAGGTGCGCGTCGATGCCAATCACCGGCACTTCGCGCGGGTCGAAGTTCGGGATCTTCGACAGCGGCGTGTCGGGCGGAATGCTGGCGGAGGGGTCGATGGGCATGGCTGGAAAGCAAAACCGCCGCGAGCACGAGGCCGGCGGCGGCTGGGTCGCGAGCGCGAGCAGCTTACTGCGCGGCGGCCTTCTGGGTGTGGGCCAGCTTTTCCTTGATGCGGGCCGACTTGCCGGAACGCTCGCGCAGGTAGTACAGCTTGGCGCGGCGAACGTCGCCGCGGCGCTTGACTTCGATGTTCGCGATCAGCGGGCTGTAGGTCTGGAAGGTCCGCTCGACGCCTTCGCCGCTGGAGATCTTGCGCACGGTGAACGCGCTGTTCAGGCCGCGGTTGCGCTTGGCGATCACCACGCCTTCGTAGGCCTGCGCGCGCTTGCGGCTGCCTTCGACGACGTTCACGGAGACGATCACGGTGTCGCCGGGGGCGAAATCGGGGATCTTCTTGCCCAGGCGGGCGATTTCCTCTTGTTCGAGGGTCTGGATCAGGTTCATGGCGGTCTCGTTTCCGATCTTGCGCGCGCTACACGAAAGGTCCTGCTTCATACGCCTGCCGCAAGGGCGGGCGGAACTTCAAAGGTTCATGCCACCAAGGTGCGGTGGCCATGGCTTGGACGGCCGGGCAGAGGATCGGGAAGCCGCAGATTATAGCCCGGCGAGGAAGTCCTCGTCGGCTCGGGTCAGGCGCCCGTCCTGGCGGGCGGCGGCGATCAGGTCCGGGCGGTGGCGCGCGGTCAGGGCCAGCCGCTGCCGGCGTCGCCAGTCCGCGATGCGCGCATGGTGGCCGGACAGAAGTTCCTCGGGCACCTTGCGCCCCTCCCACTCCTCCGGCCGGGTGTAGTGCGGGCAGTCCAGCAGGCCGTCCAGCGCGGGATTGAAGCTGTCCTCCTGGTGGCTGCCGGCGTCGTTCAGCACGCCGGGCTGCAGGCGGGCCACCGCGTCCAGCAGCGCCATGGCCGCGATCTCCCCGCCGGACAGGACGAAGTCCCCCAGGCTGAGCTGCACGTCCACGTGGGCATCGATGAAGCGCTGGTCGACGCCCTCGTAGCGTCCGCACAGCAGGACGGCCCCGGCACTGGCCGACCAGCGCTCCACCTGCGGATGGTCCAGGCGCTCGCCGATCGGGGAAAACAGGACCACGGGGGCGGCGTCGGCCCGCTCGGCCTGGATGGCCGCAAGGCAGCGGGCGAGGGGCTCGGCCAGCATCACCATGCCGGGACCGCCGCCGAAGGGGCGGTCGTCGACCCGCCGGTAGTTGCCCTCGGCGAAATCGCGCAGGTTCCACAGCCGCACGTCCACCTGCCGCGTCTCGAATGCACGCCGGGTCACGCCCGCCGCCAGGAAAGGCGCGAACAGTTCCGGGAACAGGGTGATGACGTCGAAGCGCATGGCCTAGTAGTCGGCCTGCCAGTCGACCGTGATGCGCCGCGCCGGCAGGTCCACGCCATCGACGTAGGCGGAGACGAAGGGCAGCATGCGCTCCTGCGGCTTGCCGTCCTGTTCGTACGCCAGCACCAGCACGGTCTGCGGTCCCGTGGACAGCAGTTCCCGGACCTGACCGAGGTGCACCCCTTCGCGGTTGACCACGTCCAGGCCGATCAGGTCGATCCAGTAGTACTCGTCGTCCCCGGCGGTCGGGAAGGACGAGCGGGGAATGAAGATGCGGCAGCCCCGGAGCGCCTCGGCCGTCTCGCGGCCCTCGACGCCGTCGGCGCGGGCGACGATGGTGTCGGAGTGCTCCTTCGCTTCGCGCACGCGCAGCAGCACCGTGCCGCGAAAGGCCGGGGGGCCTTTCTCGGACGGCTGCAGGAACCAGCGTTTGGAAGAGAACAGCGCCTGGGGGTCGGCGCTGTGGGGAAGGACCTTGAACCAGCCCTTGATTCCCCACGCGTCGGCGATGCGCCCGACTTCGATGGCATCCGCGGGCAGTTCCGCGGGCTCGATGTCCGATGGCAGCGGCGCTGCCGGACGGCCGGGCGCGGCCATCGCGGAATCAGGCCTGCGCTGCGGCAGCCGGCGCGCCGGCGTCCTTCAGCAGGCGCTCCACGGTCGGGGACGCCTGGGCGCCCACGCCGCGCCAGTACGTCAGGCGGTCCTGGGCGATGCGCAGCTTCTCTTCGCCATCCTGGGCGACCGGGTTGTAGAAACCCAGGCGCTCGATGAAGCGGCCATCGCGGCGCACGCGCTTGTCGGCAACGACGATGTTGTAGAAAGGACGGTGCTTGGCACCGCCGCGGGAGAGTCGAATGACGACCATGATTTATCCTTCGGGTGGATGACGTGGGGCCTTCCCGGCTCCCACAAAGTTCTTCCGGCGTTGAGACACGCGACTTGGCCACCCGGCCAGCGACACGCCGAAAAGCCCACGATTATAACTTCTTCCGTCCTTATGCTCACCCTTCGCTCGAGCACCGATGCCGACATCCCGGCCATCACGGCCATCTACACCCACCACGTGACCCACGGCACGGGCACTTTCGAGACCACGCCGCCCACCGAGGCGGACATGGCCCAGCGGCGCATCGACGTGCTCGAAAAGGGCCTGCCCTACCTGGTGGCCGAGAACGACGGCCGCGTGCTGGGCTTCGCCTATTGCCAGTGGTTCAAGCCGCGCCCCGCCTACCGCTTCTCCGCGGAAGACTCGATCTACCTGGACCCCGAGGCGGCCGGCCAGCGCATGGGCAACAAGCTGCTGACCGAGCTGGCGAAGCAGGCGGAGGCGGCCGGTGTGCGCAAGCTGATCGCCGTGATCGGCGATTCGGACAACGTGCGTTCCATCGGCGTGCACCGCGCGGTCGGCTTCCGCCACGTGGGCACGATCGAATCCTGCGGCTGGAAGTTCAACCGCTGGCTGGACATCGTGCTGATGGAGAAGTCCCTGGGCGACGGCGACCGCACCGCGCCGGAACCGCTGGCCAAATGAAAAGCAAGACGCTGGCGGCCTGGCTGGCCTTCCTGGGCGGCCCGCTCGGGCTGCACCGTTTCTACCTGCGCGGCATGGGCGACCTGCTGGGCTGGCTGCTGCCGATCCCCACGGCGCTGGGCCTGTACGGCATCGAGCGCGTGCAGAAGTACGGCCAGGACGACACCCTCAGCTGGCTGCTGGTGCCCCTGCTGGGCTTCACCGTCGCCGCCTGTTGCCTCACCGCGATCGTGTACGGGCTGATGTCGCCCGAGCAGTGGAATGCCCGCTTCAACCCGTCCGCCGCGGCCGATGCCCCCTCCGGCTTCACGCGCTGGGCCACGATCTTCGCCGTGGCGCTGTCGCTGATGGTGGGCGCCGGGGTTCTGATGGCAAGCATCGCCTTCAGCTTCCAGCGCTACTTCGAATACCAGGTGGAGGAAGGCCGGCGCATCAGCGAGTGATGCGCCGGGTGCAGGCTGGTCAGAACAGCTGCAGGCTCACCCAGTAGGCGATCGCCGCCACGAAGGCAGCCGCCGGGATCGTGAAGATCCAGGCCCACACGATGTTGCCGGCGACGCCCCAGCGCACCGCGCTCATGCGCTGGGTCGAGCCGACGCCGACGATGGCGCCCGTGATGGTGTGGGTCGTGGACACCGGGATGCCCAGCGCCGTCGCCAGGAACAGCGTCAGCGCGCCGCCGGTTTCGGCGCAGAAGCCGCCCACCGGCTTGAGCTTGGTGATCCGCTGGCCCATGGTCTTGACGATGCGCCAGCCGCCGAACAGCGTGCCCATGCCCATCGCCGTGTAGCAGCAGACGATCACCCAGGTAGGCGGCGCCGTCTCGCCGGCCCCGACGTAGCCGGTGGCGATCAGCAGCATCCAGATGATGCCGATGGTCTTCTGCGAATCGTTGCCGCCGTGGCCCAGGCTGTAGGCGCCGGCGGACACCAGTTGAAGCCGGCGGAACCACTTGTCCACCTTGGACGGCCGCGTCGAGCGGAACAGGTTCGCCACGATCACCATCATCAGCGAGCCCAGGATGAATCCCATGAGCGGCGAGACGAAGATGAAGATGACCGTCTTCCAGATACCCGCGGCGATCAGCGCGCCCGCGCCGGCCTTGGCGATCACGGCGCCGCAGATGCCGCCGATCAGCGCGTGCGAAGAACTGCTGGGGATGCCGTACCACCAGGTGATCACGTTCCAGGTGATCGCCCCGATCAGCGCCCCGAACACCACGTGCGTGTTGACGATCCCGGGCTCGACGATGCCCTTGCCCACGGTCGCCGCCACGCTCAGGTGGAAGACGAACACGGCCACCACGTTGAAGAAGGACGCGAAGGCCACCGCCTGCGTCGGCTTCAGCACGCCGGTGGACACCACGGTGGCGATGGAGTTGGCGGCGTCGTGGAAGCCGTTCATGAAGTCGAACAGCAGCGCGACGACCACCAGCAGGACCACGACCCACAGGGCCGCTTGCGTTGCGCTCATGGAGGGTGCCTCAGGAGTTCTCGAGGACGATGCCCTCGACGACGTTGGCCACGTCCTCGCACTTGTCGGTGATGGTCTCCAGCAGCTCGTAGATCGCCTTGAGCTTGATGACCTCGCGCACGTCCGGCTCTTCCCGGAACAGCTTGCTGAGGGCCGATCGCATCACGCGGTCGGCATCGGATTCGAGCTTGTCGATCTCCTCGCAGGTCTTCAGGGCGGCGACGGCGGTGTCGTGGTCCGACAGCTTGCTGAGGAAGCCCACCGCTTCCTGCACCCGCTCGCAGCAGCGCACGCTCAGGTCGGTCAGGCGCGAGATCTCCTCGGTCATGTGCCGCACGTCGTACAGCGCCATGGTCTCCGCCGAGTCCTGGATCAGGTCGGCGACGTCGTCCATGGTGTTGATCAGGGTGTGGATCTGCTCGCGGTCGATCGGCGTGATGAAGGTCGAGTGGATCAGCCGGTTCACCTCGTGCGTCACCTTGTCCGCGGAGCGCTCGGCGTGGTCGACCTCCCGGTTGTATTGCTCGCGCAGGTTCACGTCGTTGTAGTTGGCCACCAGCTTGGAGAACGCGTGGGCGCCTTCCACCATGCGCTCGGCATGCTGGTTGAACATTTCGAAGAAGTTGCCTTCTTTGGGGAGGAGTTTCTTGAAGAGCATGGAAGCTCCGGGGTGAGGATTGTTGTGCGAGCCGCGGCGAGTTTACCCGCCACCCCCGGTCAGGAATTGCGGAATATGAAATAGACGGCGCCGACCATGCACAGGCCCGCCCACAGATAGTCCAGCTTCAGGGGCACCTTCAGGTAGAACACCGTGAAGGGCACGAACACGGCCAGCGTGATGACTTCCTGCATGATCTTGAGCTGGCCGATGCTGAACCCGGCCTGCTGGAAGCCGATGCGGTTGCCCGGCACCTGCAGCAGGTACTCGGCCAGCGCGATGCCCCAGCTCACGAGCGCGGCCACGTACCAGGGCGCCGTTGCCAGGCTGCGCAGGTGGCCGTACCACGCGAAGGTCATGAACACGTTGGAGCCGATCAGCAGCAGCACGGTCTGCAGCGGCAGGGGAACAAGGGAAGCGATCGCGGTCATGCACCCATTATCGGAAGGACTGGTGTACCTGGACGAGCAGCTGGTGGTGCTGGACAAGCCCGCGGGCCTGCTCGCGGTGCCGGGGCGCGGCGAGGACAAGCAGGACTGCCTGTCGGCGCGCGCACAGGCGCTCTGGCCGGATGCGCTGGTGGTGCACCGCCTCGACATGGCGACCTCGGGCCTGTTCGTGATGGGACGCGGCCTGCACGTGCAGCGGCTCCTGAGCCGCGCCTTCGCGGAGCGCGGTGTGCAGAAACGGTACGAGGCGTTGGTTGCCGGCGACCTGGGCGTGGCCGGCACGCGCGGGGTGATCGACCTGCCGCTGGCCGCGGACTGGCCCAACCGGCCGCTGCAGAAGGTCGACCCCGACCAGGGCCGAGCGAGCACGACGCGCTGGGAGGTGCTGGCGCAGTTGCCCGGCGCCACCCGGTTGATGCTGGAACCGGTCACCGGCCGCACGCACCAGTTGCGCGTGCACCTGCAGGCGGTCGGCCATCCGATCCTGGGGGACGCGCTCTACGCGCCGGCCGAAGTGCAGGCGCGGGCACCGCGCCTGCTGCTGCACGCCACCTCCCTGCAGCTCGCGCATCCCGCGACCGGCGAGCCGCTCGCGTTCGTCAGCGCCGCGCCGTTCTAGCGGAACTCGCCGCGCGGCAATCGCCCCAGACAGGTTCACGCACCGGAGCTCCCCATGGCCCACTTCTCCCGCCGCAGCGCCGCAGCCGCGCTGGTTGCCCTGCCCTTTTGCTGGACCGGCGCGCGTGCCCAACCCGCAGCCGGCCGGCGCGCGACGCCCGCGCAAACAGAAGGGCCGTTCTACCCGGTGCGCATTCCCGAAGACTCCGACGCCGACCTGCTGCGCAATGGCAGGCTGAATTACGCGCGTGGCCAACCCGCCTGGGTCGAAGGCGTCGTCAGCGACCTGCAGGGCAAGCCCCTGGCCGGTGCCCAGGTGGAGATCTGGCAGTGCGACGAGCAGGGGCACTACCACCACCCCGGCGACGGCGACCGCGCCGACCCCAGCTTCCAGGGCTTCGGCCGCGTCACCGTCGGCAGCGATGGACGCTACCGCTTCCGCACGATCCGGCCCGTGCGCTACAGCGGCCGCACGGCGCACATCCACGTCAAGGTGAAACTGGATCGCCGCGAGCTGCTGACCACGCAGCTGTACGTGGAAGGCGACCCCGACAACGAACGCGACTTCCTCTGGCGCAACCTGGGTGCCGACCGGGCGCTGGTCACCGTGCCCTTCCGTCCCGGCAGCGACGGCCTGAAGGCCGACTTCCCCATCGTCGTCCAGGCCTGAGGCTAGGATGCGGGGATGACCAAGCGACCCCTCACCATCCTCACCGGCGCCTCCCGCGGCATGGGCCTGGCCATGGCGCAGCAACTGCTGGTCGCCGGCCACGACCTGCTGACGCTGTCGCGCAAGACGAACGACGCGCTCGCCGAACAGGCCACGCAGGCCGGCCGCCGCTGCGAGCAGTGGCCGCAGGACCTGGCGCGCGGCGAGGTGGCCGCGGCCATGCTGGAGACCTGGCTGCGCGGTCAGGACGAGGGCAGCATGGACTCGGTCACCCTGATCAACAACGCCGGGATGCTCCCGCGCATCGCGCCGATCGACGACATCCCGTCGGCGCAGCTCGCCGAAGCGATGCGGGTGGACCTGGAAGCACCCATGATGCTCACCTCGGCCTTCCTGCGCGCCACCGGCCACTGGCGGGTGCCGCGCAAGGTGCTCAACATCTCGTCCGGACTCGGGCGCCGGCCGATGGCGGCGCAGGCCGCCTATTGCGCGGCCAAGGCGGGCCTGGACCACTTCACGCGCTGCGTGGCGCTGGAGCAGGCGGCGCTGCCGAACGGCGCGCGCGTGTGCGCGCTGGCGCCGGGCGTGATCGACACCGACATGCAGGTGCAGCTGCGCGGGGCGGACGGCTCCCGCTTCCCGGAGCGCGCGACCTTCGAGGGGCTCAAGCAGAAGGGCCACCTCACCTCGCCGGGCGACGCCGCGGCGCGCGTGCTCGCCTACCTGCAGCGCACCGACTTCGGCGACAACGCCGTCGCCGACGTGCGCGACTGAGGACTCACTCGCCCTGGAAGGCGCCGGCGCGCGCGGTCAGCACCAGCGTGTCGCGGTGCCCGGGGCCGGCCACCGGCTGGATCGGCGTGGTTTCGTGGACCACGCGCGCATCGTCCAGCAGCAGCAGGCTCCAGGGTTGCGCCAGCGTGAAGCGCTGGCCGGCCGGCCCATCGGCCTGGAACACGCGGGTCTCCCCGCCCTTGACCCCGTCGCGCGCGACGAGGAACACCGCCACCAGGTCGACGCCGTCACGGTGCGCGCCTTCCGGCGTCGGACGACCGATGCCCCCCTCGGTGTCGATGCGGAACTGGTGCGCCTCGATGAACCAGGGCTGCGCGCCCCGCAGTTCCGTGGCGGTGCGGGCCAGGGCACGGAGCAGCCCGCTCCAGGCCGGCTGCGCCACCACCTGCGGCTCCACCGGTTCGAACCAGCGCTGCATGCCGCCATGCAGCGCGTTGTATTCGAGCGGCTGCCAGTGCGCGCGGTGCGGTGCCTGCACGATCCGGTCGCCGTCCACGATGAAACACGCGTGGCGCCGGCGGCGGTAGCGTCCCCCGTCCTTCAGGTAGTCGTCCGGCGGCAGCGCGTCCCAGGACGGCCGCAGCGCCTGCAGGTCGCGCGGGGTACAGCCCGCCAGCGCGCACACCGCCTGCGCATCCAGCACCGCATAGCCCTGCCCGCGCAGCAAGCCGGGCAGCTGGTCGGGTGGGGCGTAGGCAGGCTGCAGCAGCATGGGGCGAGCTTACCTCCCGCCGAAAAGCCCCGCGCGAGGTTCACTGACCTGCGTCAAGGCCGGCCGCGGCGGCGCCTCCTAAGCTGGCCGGACACAGGAGATCCGCATGACCGCCCTGCCCTGGACCGAAGGCCTCGAACTGGGCCTGTCCTTCATGGACACCACGCACAAGGAGTTCATCGACCTGCTCGCGCGCGCGGAAGCCGCCGGCGACGACGCCCTGCCCGCGGTGTGGGAAGAACTGGTGGCGCACACGGCCGACCATTTCGGGCGTGAGGACGAATGGATGCTGGCCACGGGCTTCGCGCTGGGCAACTGCCACACCAGCCACCATAAGGTGGTGCTGCAGGTGCTGCGGGACGGGCTGGCCAAGGCGGCCTCGGGCGACCTTGCTCCCGCGCGCCAGATGATCCGGGAGCTGGCCGTGTGGTTCCCCCAGCATGCGCAGACGATGGACGCGGCGTTGGCGTTGCATTTGCAGGGGCTGGGCTACGACCCGGCCACCGGCCAGGTGGCCGACTCCGCCGCCTTGCCGGCCGAAGCCATCACCGGCTGCGGCGGAAGCGCCTGCGCCTGAGCGCGCTCAGGGCGTGACCTGCACGCCTTTCCAGAAGGCCACGCGGTCCTTGATCATCTGCGCCTCCGGCTTGGGATCCGCGTAGTACCAGACCGCTTCCGGGTTGAGCTCGCCGTTCACCAGCAGCGAGTAATAGCTCGCCTCGCCCTTCCAGGGGCAGCTCGTGTGGTGGTTGCTGAAGGTGACGTACTCACGCTTCAGGGCGCTCGCCGGGAAGTAGTGGTTGCCCTCCACCACGACGGTGTCATCGCTCTGCGCCAGCACCACGCCGTTCCACGTCGCCTTCATGCCTCGTCTCCGTCAGGGGCGTGCAGCCAGTGCACGCTGAACAGCCGCTCCGCATCGGTCCACACCGGCCCCGGCCGGAAGCCGGCGCGCTGCGCCAGCGCGCGCAGGCCGTCGACCGTGAACTTGTACGAATTCTCCGTGTGGATGCTCTCGCCTTCCTGCAGCGTGAAGCGTTCGCCGCACAGCGTGATCGACTGCCGCACGCGGCTGATCAGGTGCATCTCGATGCGCTGCAGCGGCGCGTTGTAGAAGGCGTAGTGCGCGAACTGCGCCGGCACGAAGTTCGCCCCCAGCTCGCGGTTGGCGCGCACCAGCAGGTTCAGGTTGAAGGCGGCCGTCACGCCTTGCGCGTCGTTGTATGCCGCGTGCAGCAGCCCGGGATCCTTCACCAGGTCCGCCCCCAGCAGCAGTGCGCCGCCGCGCAGCAGCCTGGCCGCGCCCCGCAGGAATTCCACCGCTTCGTCGGGCGTGAAGTTGCCCAGCGTCGAGCCCGGGAAGAAGCCGATGCGGCGGCCGCCTCCCGCGGGCGGCGGCAATTGCACTGGCTTCGTGTAGTCGGCCACCACCGGCTGCACGTCGAGTCCGGCGAACTCGGCGCGCAGCATGGCCGCCGCATCGCGAAGGTGGTCGCCCGAGATGTCGATCGGCAGGTAGCGCGCGGGCGCGTCGAAGGCGCCCAGCAGCAGCCGCACCTTGCGCAGCGAACCGGCGCCGAACTCCACGATCTCGGCGCGCGGACCGGCCAGCGCCGCCATCTCGCCGACGCTGCGCTCCAGGATGCGCAGCTCGGTGCGGGTGGGGTAGTACTCCGGCAGCTCGCAGATGCGATCGAACAGCGCCGAGCCCTCGGCGTCGTAGAAGTACTTGGGCGAGATCGCGTGCGGCGTGCTGGCCAGGGCCGCCAGCAGGTCACGTCCGAAGTCGCTCAGCATGCACCATCCTTTGCGAGCCGCAGCCCGCTGAATTGCCAGCGCGCGGCCGGCGGGAAGAAGTTGCGGTAGCTGCGCCGCGCGTGTCCGGGCGGTGTCGCCCGGCTGCCGCCGCGCAGCACCATCTGCCCGACCATGAATTTGCCGTTGTACTCGGCGACGGTGCCGTTCCAGGCATGGAAGCCCGGGTACGGTTCATAGGAAGACCGCGTCCATTGCCACACTTCGTCCGTGAGTTGCTGCATGCCCGGCAGCTCGAAGGCGGCGTCCCACTCGGCCTCGGTGGGCAGGCGCGCGCCGGCCCAGGCGGCGAACGCGGCGGCCTCGTAGAAACTGAGCTGGCTCACCGGAAGGTCGGGGTCGAAGGGGCGCACGCCCGTCAGGCCGAACAGCTGCCATTGCGACGACGGCGCCCGCGGGTCGCCCGGCGCCAGCCAGTACGGCGGCGCCTGCCACTGCTGCGACTGCACCAGCGCCCAGCCGTCCGAGAGCCACAGCGACGCGGTGCGGTAGCCGCCGTCCGCCACGAAGTCCGCGTAGTCGCCGCAGCTCACCAGCCGGTCGGCGATGCGATAGGGCTGCAGCCAGGTGGTGTGCCGCGGCATCTCGTTGTCGAAGGCGAAGCCCTCGCCGGCGTGGCCGATGCGCACGGGTCCCGCCGGGCCCGCGATCCAGTTCACCGGCGGCGTGCTGGCTGCGAGCCGCAGCGCAGGCGCTTCCACCGGTTCGCAAGCCGGCAGCAGCGGATTGCACGACAGTGCATGCAGGATGTCCGTGAGGATCAGTTCCTGGTGCTGCTCCTCGTGCTGCAGCCCGAGTTCCAGCAGGGGCCGCGCGGCCGCCCAGGCCTCGTCGTCCGCCGTCCCGATCAGGTGCTCCACGCCGGCTTCCACGTGGGCGCGGTAGCGGTGCACGGAAGCAAGCAGCGGCCGCGTGAGCAGGCCACGCTGCGGACGCGGGTGGCGCGGGCCAAGGGACTCGTAGTAGGAATTGAAGAGCTCGTTCCAGCGGGGCTCGAACGGCTCGTAGCCGGGGGCGTGCGGACCGAGCACGACGGCCTCGAAGAACCAGCTGGTGTGGGCGAGGTGCCATTTGGTCGGACTGGCATCCGGCATCGACTGCACGCACTGGTCCTCGGCCGACAGCGACGCCGTGAGGGCAAGCGTGCGTGCGCGCACCGCCGCAAAGCGCTCGGCCAGGGCGGTGCGGCTTGCGCCAGGCTCGACCGCCAGGTCGGCGGCGGGCATCGGATTCATGCGTTCACGCTCCTGCGAAGCAACGCACCTTCTGCGGTCGCGCTGCGGGCGAGGGTGGGAACCCCCTGCAAAAACATTACAGCACAGGGTCGCTCGCCGCGGGGGTCGTGGGGACGCCGCTCAGTCACGCGCGCCCAGCGCCCACTGCGGACCACGCAATTGCCGCCACTGTCCCCAGCGGCTCGGGCTGTCGTCGACCCGCACGAACAGCACCGACTGGTCGCACGCGGACCAGCGTGCGCAATGCTGCTTCCACTTGCGGACCTGGCCCGGGGGGACATAGAGGTACACCGGCTTCGCGTCCGCGGGCACCACCGCCCCGCTGCCGATCACGGCTTGCCGGTAGATCACGGGCGGCGGCTCGCCCTTGGCCACGATGCGCCCGTAGATGCCAGGGCGCAGGGACCCGCCCTGGGTGACATTGCGCCATTCGCGGTCCTGCGCCGCCGCGGCGGTAGCGGCCAGGGCGGCAGCGGCGAACAGCCCGGCCGGGACGCGCGCGTTCACAGGCTGTTCCCTGCGCCCATGCCGCAGGTGCGGCAAGCACTGGCCGGCAGGCGGTCGATGGCCGGTTCGGGGGGCGCCTTGACCACCCTCACCGGTGCGTCCGCCACGGGACGCGCATGCGCCGCCCCCTGCCATCGCATGCGCAGCGAATGTTCGGCGGCACCGAGGGCGGCCAGGCAGACGACCGTCACGGCGAAGGCGGACACCCGCCGGTACAACACCGGGCTCTTGTTCATGAGGAGCTCCCAAGACTTACGGTCGTGTTGTACCGAGCCCTTCTCGAACCGCCGTGTCGGCATGCAGGCCGTACGCCCCGAGGATCAGGCTGACACGGTGTCGGACGCGTCCGACAGGGCGGTTCGCGACAGGACCAGCTCGTCAGCGGGAATGCGGCGCGGCCACGCGTTTGCCACCGGCGCGTTCGGCGCCGTCCGGTTCGAGCACCGGCCACTGGGGCAAGGGACGCCGCGCCACCTCGGCCGCGGCGGCATCGTCCATGCCCAGGGCTCGCAGCACGACCGTGGCGACGGCGACGTCGTGGCGCGGGGGGGCTTCGCCGGACGCCACGCGCCGCATGGCCTGGGTGCAAACCCCATGCAGGACGTCCAGTGCGACGGCTTCGGTCGGCGCCTTCAGCCGCTTCTGCTTCACTGCCAGGCGCAGGTCGGCGAGCGGATAGCGTTCGATCGCCTGCACCAGGGTCGGGTTGGCCCCGGCCACGTCCAGCAGCAACAGCGCCCAGGCCGGACTTTCCGCGGCCAGCTGGACGTAGCGCCGCTGGCCGATCGCCACCCGCTCGGCGCCGTCGGCGACCTCGGCGCTGCTCTCGCCGATCGCGCGGCACAGGCTCTGCGCCAGCACGACGGCCACGCGCTCGAGCAGCGCCTCCTTCGACTCGAAGTGGTTGTAGACCGTGCCGGCCGTCATGCCGGCGACTTGGGCGACCTCCTGGATGGTCGCGGCCGCCACGCCCCGGGCACCGAACACCTGGACCGCCGCGCGCACCAGCGCGTGCTGCGTCCGCTCCCGCTTGCCTCCGCCCGTGGTGGCCGCCCCGAAGGCGGCCGCCAGCGCGGCCGGCAGCGGCGGAAGCCCCTGGTGGCTGATGACATCGGACATGTTTCTACTTACAATTTGATTTTTGCCACTGTGTTCAATTTTAGACGGGGTGACGAAATCATGGGGAAATGGATCAAGCGGGTCGCTCTGGCCCTCGGTGTGTTGCTGGTGCTGGCCGCGGCCGGCGTCGCCACCGGCCTGCAGCTGGCCGAACGCAAGATGGCCCGCAAGGTGGACGTCACGGTCCAGCCGGTCGCACTGGCCAGCGACGCCGCGTCACTGCAGCGCGGCAAGTACCTGTTCTCCTCGCGCGGCTGCGCGGAATGCCACGGGCCCAATGGCGCCGGGCGCGTGTTCGTCGACAACGGGAAGGACCTGCGCCTGAAGGCGCCCAACATCACCGCCGGCACCGGCGGCGTAGTGGCCAGCTACCAGCCCGCGGACTGGGTGCGCACCATCCGCCACGGCGTCACGCCGGCCGGCCGGGCGGTGATGATCATGCCCAGCGAGGACTACAACCGGCTGACGGACGCCGACCTCGGCTCGCTGGTGGCGTACGTGAAGAGCCTGCCGCCCGCCCCGGGTACCGGCGCGGAAGTGGTGCTGCCGTTGCCGGCCCGGGTGCTGTACGGTTTCGGCGCCATCCAGGACGCCGCCGCAAAGATCGACCACAGCCTGCCACCCGCGGCCGCGGTGCCCGAGGGCGTGACCGTGCAGCACGGCGCCTACGTGGCCAACATGTGCCTGGGTTGCCACAACCCGCAGCTCACCGGCGGCCGCATCCCCGGTGGCCCGCCGGACTGGCCGCCGGCGGCCAACCTCACGCCCGTGGCCGATTCCGGCATGAAGGCGTACGCGCAGCCGGAAGCCCTGATGAAGATGTTCAAGTCCGGCCAGCGGGCCGACGGCAGCAAGATCCAGGTGATGCCGTTCGACTCGCTGCGTGAGCTGAGCGAGACCGACGTCCGCGCCTTGCACATGTACCTGCGCACCCTGGCGGCGCGGCCGCGGGGTTGAGTGCCCTGCCGGGATCGCATCGCCCGATGCCATCCCGGTGACTCAGTTTCAGGCGGCGCGCCCGGAAGCGACGTCCGCGCAACCGTCGATCCACTCAGGCGAACCGCTCCCGCGCCAGCGCCGCTCCCTTCGCGAGCGCCTCCAGCTTCTTCCTGGCGATCTCGCGGTCCATGGGCGCCATGCCGCAGTTGGTGCAGGGGAACAGGCGATCGCGCGCGACGAACTGCAGCGCGCGTCCGATCGTGTCGGCAACCTCTTCGGGTGTTTCGACCACGTCGCTGGCGACGTCGATCACGCCCACCATCACGTCCTTGCCCTTCAGCAGCGCCATCATGTCCGGCGGCACGTGCGAGTGGTAGCACTCCAGGCTCACCTGGTCGATGCTGCTGGCGGCCAGGGCGGGAAACACCTGCTCGTACTGGCGCCATTCCTCGCCCAGCGTCTTCTTCCACTGGTTGTTGGCCTCGATGCCGTAGCCATAGCAGATGTGCACGGCGGTCGTGCAGGTCAGTCCCTGCGCTGCGCGCTCCAGCGCCTTCACGCCCCAGTCGGCGGCATCCTTCATGTAGACGTTGAAGGCCGGTTCGTCGAACTGGACGATGTCCACCCCGTCGGCCTGCAGCGCCAGCGCTTCCTGGTTCAGGAGCTCCGCGAAGGCGAAGGCCATCTTGACCTTGTCGCCGTAGTACTGGTCGGCCACGGTGTCCACGATGGTCATGGGGCCGGGCATGGTGAACTTCAGCTTCTTCCTGGTGTGCGCGCGCGCCAGCCGCGCCTCCGCGGCGTGCACGCGCCCCTTCAGCTTCAGCGGCCCCACCACCTGCGGCACCATCGCCTTGTAGCGGTCCGCGCGGATGCCCATCTCCACCTTGTGCGCGAAGTCGATCCCCTCGACCTGCTCGAGGAAGCCGTGCACGAAGTGCTGCCGCGACTGCTCGCCGTCGGTGACGATGTCCAGCCCGGCGTCCTCCTGCTGCTTGATCCACAGCAGCGTGGCATCCGCCTTGGCCTGCTGCAGCGCGTCGCCCTCGGCCATCCAGCGCGGCCAGAGCTTGTTGGTTTCGGCCAGCCACCCGGGCTTGGGCAGGCTGCCGGCGATCGTCGTGGGGAACATGGTTGTCGCCTCCTGGATTGATGAATGCTTTGGACTGCCTATGATGACAGTCCCAAAACAAGCAGAGCCTACGCGACATGCGCGAACTCCCGGACCCCGAGAACGCCAAACCCAGCGTGCTCGTCATCGACGATGACGAGGCCGTCGCGTGGGCGATCGCCGCCCGGCTCGGCAGGGATTTCCGCGTGGTCGGCCTCAACGACCCGGGCCAGGCCGTGCTGCGCACGCTCGAAGACCACCCGGACGTCATCCTGTGCGACATCAACATGCCGGGCATGCAGGGGGACGAGGTCGCGTTCGCACTGTCGCAGGATCCGCGCACGGCGCGCGTTCCGCTGATCTACCTCACCGCGCTGGTGGGGCCGGACGAGGCGCCGGACCTGGAAGGCGTGTTCGGCGACTTCCTGACGATCTCCAAGAGCGCCAGCACCGAAGAACTGCGCGACGTGGTCGCCGCCGCGCTCGGCCTGCCCCGCCACTGATCAGCGCGGCTGCAGTCCGGCGGCCGCGGCCAGCAGCTCGTAGGAGCGCCGTTGCGCCGCGGGGTCCCAGGTCCACGTGATCACCACCAGCTCGTCGAGCTCGAGTTCTTCGGCCAGCGCCCGCAGCCGCTCCAGCACCTGTTCGCCCGTGCCCACCATCGCCTTGCGCCGCAGTCCCTGCCGGTAGGCCTCCTCGGCCGGGCTGTAGTCGCGCACCGCCTCGTCCGGCGGCAGCAGCGGCCCGAAGCGGCCGGTCTGGCGGTCCACGCGGGCGCGCTCGCGGCTCGCGAACAGGCGCCAGGCCTCTTCCTCGGAGTCGGCTGCGAGCGCCCACACGCAAAGGGTGGCCTGCGGCAGCGCGACCAGCCCCGGCTGGAACATGTGCCGATACAGCTGCAGCGCCTCGGCACAGCCTTCGCCATCGGTGATGAAGTGGGCGAAGGCGTACGGCATTCCGTAATGCGCCGCGAGCTGCGCGCCATAGCCCGAACTGCCCAGCATCCACAGCTGCGGCTGCGTCTCGGCGCGCGGCAGCGCCTGGATGCCGTGGCCGGCATGGCCATCGGGCAGGGGCGCGCCGCTCACCCAGGCGTGCAGCTCCCGGACCTGCTGCGGGAACAGCTCCGCCGATCGCGGGTCGGGATTGAGCAGCCGGGCGGTGCGGTGGTCGCTGCCGGGTGCGCGGCCCACGCCCAGGTCGATGCGGCCGGGCGCCAGCGCGTCCAGCACGCGGAACTGCTCGGCGACCTTGAAGGGCGAATAGTGCGGCAGCATGACGCCCGCGCTGCCGATGCGGATGTGCGCGGTGCGCGCGGCGATGGCCGCCATCAGGATCTCGGGCGCCGTGCCGACGATGGTGGGCAGGCTGTGGTGCTCGCTCACCCAGAAGCGCTCGTACCCGAGGCGTTCGCAGTGTTCGGCCAGGGCGACGGTGTTGCGGATGGAGGCGTCCTGGCCGCGGCCGACGCCGGCGACGGACTGGTCCAGGACGAAGAGGCGCAGGGGCATGCGCCATTGTCGCCGCGCGTTCCTTCACGCGCGGCGACAGGGCCTATTCCCTCGCGGGGAAGGAGTTCAGGCCAGCGCCTCGTTCCACTCGTGGAACGTGCACTTGCCGACGACGCCGTTCAGCATGAAGGGGTCGTCGCGCGCGAACTCCTCCGCGGCGGCGCGGGAGGTGAACACGCCGAGGGCGCCCACCGGCGGCGCGCCATAGGGCCCCGCCATCAGCAGCAGGCCGCGGCCGTGGAACTCGCGCAGCCGCGCCTGGTGCGCGCCCATGTTGGCGGGCACCTTGCTCATTCCGTCTTCGGACAGCTCGTAGAACATCAGGACTTTCATGCGCGACAGGATACCCCTGCCCTGCTACGCTGCAAGCATGCCCATCCGCATCGTCCAACTGGGTTCGCCGCGCGCGCCAAGCGAGGGCCTGCGCCTCGGCACCGTGCGCCGTCCGCCCCGCGGCGTGCCGAAGGAGGAATTCGCCAAGCGCGATTACTACGACGTCTGGCTGCCCAACCTGGCGCCGAGCGCCGAGCTGATGGCCGAGGGCCGCGCGGCGGAAGACGCGAAGGCGTGGGCGGCCTTCAGCCGCAAGTACCAGGCGGAGATGAAGCAGCCCGATGCGAGCCACCTGCTGGACGCGCTGGCGGCCCTGTCGCACCAGACTTCGTTCGCGGTCGGCTGCTACTGCGAGAACGAACAGCGCTGCCACCGCTCGCTGCTGCGCGAACTGCTCGCGCAGCGCGGCGCCGACGTCAAGTCGTAGGCGGCGGGCGCCCGCAGGCGCCCCACCCTCCGCTCAGATCCCGAGCAGCTTCTTCGCCTCGGTGAGGTCCTTCATCGACTCGGCGTGCTTGCCGGCCTTGTGGTAGTCCTCGCCGCTCTTGCGCAACTGGGTCACCTTCTCGGCCACGTCCTTGGACAGCGCGGGCTTGGTCGCCAGCTTGGCGTCGATCTGCTTCATCTCGTTGGGGCAGTTGGTCGCCCATGCCGCGCCGGCCAGGGCCAGGCCGGCAACCAGGATCAGGGATGCACGCATGGAGGGTCTCCTTGGGAGGGGAAGGTCCAAGGTAGCGGCACCGCTCGCGCAGCGTCTGCGTGTTTTCCCGCAGGAATCGACGCGCACCCGGCTCCGGTTGCGACATCCGTGTCCAGACGTCACCCGCTGCGCGACGTTGCCGGTTCTTGCGCCACCGGCGCCAGCTCCGCCCCGCACATGCGGCAGTACGCCGCGTCCGGTGCATGGCCGGCGGCACCGCAGCGCGCACACTGGCGCGGCAGGCCGGGCGGCGGAGCATTCAGCTGGTGGCGCACGGTCATCTCCGCCGTGACGATGCCCGTGGGCACCGCCAGCGTGCCCCAGCCGATCAGCATGATGACCGAGGCGATGAAGCGGCCCAGGTCGGTCTTGGGCGTGATGTCGCCGAAGCCCACCGTGGTGATCGTGGTGATCGCCCAGTACACCGAAGTCGGGATGTCCTTGAAGCCGTGCTCCGGCCCTTCCACCACGTACAGCAGGGTGCCGAGGATCAGCACCACCATCAGCACGGCCGACAGGAACACCAGGATCTTGCGCCGGCTGGCCGCCAGCGCCTCGCCCAGCATCTGGTATTCCACGACGTAGTCGGTCAGCTTGAAGATCCGGAAGATCCGCAGCAGCCGCAGGATCCGCACGTCGATCAGCGCGTGCATCCCGGGGAAGAAGAAGGCGAGATACGTCGGCAGCACCGAGAGCAAATCGACGATGCCGAAGAAGGAGGTCGCGTAGCGCAGTTGCCGTTGCACGCTCACGAGCCGCGCAAGGTATTCGATGGTGAACAACACGGTGAAGAACCACTCGGCCGCATCGAAGACCCGGCGGTAGCGCGCGTTCAGGGCCGGCACGCTGTCCAGCACCACCACCGCCACGCTGACCAGGATCGCCAGCACGATCACCTTGTCGAACAGCCGACCCTCCGCCGTCTCCGACTCGAAGATCACCTCGTGCATGCGGCGCCGCCACGGCTCCGCCGGCTTGCCCAGTTCCGATTCGTTGCCGGGAATCATGCGCGCGCCTTCAGGCGGCGGCCTGGCGGAACTGCGCCCAGGCCTGCGGCGTCGGCGTGGTGCCGGCGCCGGGCTGCGCGGGGCGGCGGAAGAAGCCGTCGACCACTTCCGCCGGCTCGGTGAAGCAGTCCTTGATCCAGGGGATGTACTCCAGCACCTGCACCGCCGGGTGTGCGTACGCGAGGTGCACGTGCACCTGGCTCATGTCGCCGGCATGCGGCGCCACCGGCAGCCGCCAGCTGTGGGCCGCCTCGCAGACGCGCAGCACCTCGGTGAGGCCGCCCATGCGCGTGACGTCCGGCTGCACCCAGTGGATCGCCTGCTGCTGGAAGAATTCGGCGAAGGCGTCCTGCGTGTAGAGCTGCTCGCCCAGCGCCACCGGGATGCGGGTGGCGCGCGCCAGCTGCGCATGGCCCTTGACGTCGTCGTACCAGAGCGGCTCCTCGAACCAGTACACGTCCTGCGGCTCGGCGCCGCGGCAAAAGCGCAGGCAGGTGGCCAGGTCCCACTTGCCGTTGCCGTCCACGGCCAGCGTGACGTCCGGACCGATTGCGGCGCGCACCGCCGCCAGCCGCCGCAGGTCGCGCTCCACCGTGGAGCCGACCTTGATCTTGATGCTGCTGAAGCCCTGCTCCACCGCCCGGCGCGCACCGCGCACCAGCTCCTCGTCGCCGATCGAGAGCCAGCCGATGTCGGTGTTGTAGGCGCGGACCTTGTCGCGCACCGCGCCGCCCAGCAGCTGCCACAAGGGCAAGCCCTGCGCCTTGGCCTTGAGGTCCCACAGGGCGACGTCGATCGCCGCCTGCGACAGCGTGGTGATGCCGGCGCGGCCGATCCATTGCAGCGCCGGATTGCGCGCGAGCTTCAGCCACAGCGCCTGCACCTCGCGCGGATCCTCGCCGAGCAGCAGCGGTGCGTGGCAGGTGGCGATGCAGCGCGTGATCAGCTGGTCGCCCGGCAGGTGCGCGTGCGTGCCGGTGAAGCCGTAGCCGGACAACCCGTCGTCGGTGTCGATGCGCGCGCCGACCACGCCCCAATGCGTGATGCTGTGCGTGCTGTCCGCGATCTGCGAGCCCGTGACGGGCACGTGCAGGATGAAGGGTTCGACGCGGGTGATCTTCAAGGCGGCCTCCGGTTGGGTTCCGGCCGCCATCGTAGCCGCACCGCTACAGCCGGTTGTGGATCGCCGTCGCCGCGATCGCCGCGTGGCCGGCGGCGACGCTGATCTGGTTCAGGTCCATCGCCACGTCGCCCGCCACGTAGAGGCCCTCGATCGTCGTCTGCTGGTGCCGGTCGACTTCGAGCTGGCCATCCTCGCACGCGCGCGCGCCGAGCGCGGTGGCGAGCTCGCAAGCGTGGTGCAGCCCGAGGGCGGGATAGAGCATGTCGAATTCCAGCTGGCGGCCGTCCTGCAACTGCACGCGCACGCCGACGCCGTCGACGCCGCAGTCGATGCGGTGCGGCGGGCTGTCGGCGATGCGCACGCCGGCGGCCCGCAGCTGCGCGAGGTCCGCCGCGCCCACCTCCTCCTGCGTGGCCATCGACAGCCAGGTGATCTCGTTACCCCAGTTGGCGAGGAACAGCGATTCGCGCAGGCCATGGCCCGCTCGCCCGAGCACGGCCACGCGCCGCCCCTCGGTCTCGTACCCGTCGCAGATCGGGCAGTAGCGGACCTGCCCGGCCCGCGTCGCTTCGACCACCCCTTCGATCTCGGGCTCGACGTCGCGTGCGCCGGTGGCCAGCAGCAGGAAGCGCGCATGCCAGGCACGGTCGCCGGCTTCGGCCCGGAAGCTGCCGTCGGGCAGGCGCTGCACCCGGTCGATGCGCGCAGCTTCCATGGGCACGTGGTAGCGCGCCGCCTGCGCGCGCAGGCGTGCCAGCAGCTCCGGCCCTTCAATGCCGTCCGGAAATCCCGGCACGTTGCGCGTCCGGGGGATCAGCTTGAGGCGGCTGCCATCGTCGTCGACCACCAGCGCGCGGCGCTTGTAGCGGCCCATGTACACGGCCGCCGTGAGGCCGGCGACGCCGCCGCCCACGATCAGGCAATCCAGGAGTTCATCGTTCATGCGGTCTCACGCGGCCCACGGGACCTGCCTGGTCACCATCAGCCAGAAGATCAGGAGGAAGGCGATGAAGGCGCCGAGCCCCATCGCGGTCCACCAGAGGAACAGGCGGTCGTACGCCGCGGGAAGGGGAGCGCAGGCGTGTTCGGCGGCATCGGCCACCTTGCGCATGCGGATCTGCAGCACCACCACCGGCAGCCACAGCGCGATCGCCACGGCGTACAAACCCAGCGACCAGGCCACCCAGGGCGTGGAATACGGCAGTCCCATCCTGTGCACGAGGGCGACACCGGTGACCGGCTGCAGCACCGCGGTCGGCGTGGTCAGCAGCCAGTCCGCCAGCACCACGTTGCGCGTGCTGCCCGCCACGCCGCCGATGCGCCGCCGCAGGTAGGAAACGAACAGGTGGAAGGCCGAGCCCACGCCGGCGCCGAACAGGATGGTGGACGACAGGATGTGCACCCACTTGAGCACGAGGTAGTCCATCAGTCCGCGCCCGCCCTGCGCGCCGGGGGCTCCAGCGCCCAGAGCAGCGCGATCAGCGCCAGCAGGGGAAGGTTTTTCGAGACCGGCCCGTAGGGGTGCAGCCAGTACTCGGGAAGGAACAGGGTGACCAGCACGGTGTAGCCGGCGACCAGGGCCAGCTGCGCCAGCCACACGGGCCTGCGCCAGCGCGCCGGCGCCGCGAGCGTGAGCACGCCCAGCGCGAGATCGAGCAGCGCGGCGCCATGCAACGCCAAGGTCGCGAGCGCGCCGTGCAGCCCGACGCGCGCGAGCAGCCCGTAACTGTCCTGCACCGGATAGAGCCCGAAGGAAACGAACGCGGTCCAGATCCAGAGGAAGGCCAGCGCCGCGCGCAGCACGGGATGCCAGAAATCCAGCACGGCCTCGCGCCGCTGCGCCTCGCGCCCGGGGCCGATGAAGTCGCGCGGCGCGCGCGGCTCCCGCTCCAGCAGCCGGGGCAGCGCATTGGACCCGGTGGCATTGCCGGCCAGCAGCATGTCCGCCGTCTCGGCGTCGAGCATGCTGCCCGGCAGGTGTCCGGCCACGACAGCGCCGGTACGGAACAGGGCCGGCGGCACGGGAACGATCCGTGGCCGTCCCGGCTCGCCGAGCGCCTCGCGCAACTGCGCCAGGTAGTCTCGCAGCTCCATCGGCCGGGGCCCGGCGAAGTGCAGCGTCGCGATGTGTTCCGGCGGCGACTCCAGCAGTCGCACGATGCCAGCCACGACGTCGTCGACGTGCACCGGCTGCACCGCCATGCGGCCGCCGTCCGGGAAGGGCAGCAGCGGCGCGACGGCGAGCTTGTTGAACAGGGCCGTGCTCGACCCGCCGGGGCCGTACACCAGGGAGGGCTGCACCACCGCGCCCTGCATCGGCAGCGAACGCAGGACGTCGTCCGCCGACTTCTTGCTGCGGTGATAGGCCGAGCGCGCGTGGTCGTCCGCGCCCAGTGCCGAGACCTGCACCACGATGGGAACGCCGGCCTGGGCGCAGGCATGGAACAACTCGCCCGGTGCGTCCGTGTGCAGCGCGCGGAACGACTGGCCAGCCTGCTCGCGCAGGATGCCCACGGCGTTGACCACCGCGTCGATGCCCGCCAGACGCGGCAGCCACCAGTCGCGCGTGGGCACCGTCGCGAGGTCGGCCTGCACGACCGCTCCGCCGTCCGGCCCCGGACGGCGCAGCACGGGCACGACCTGGTGGCCGCGGGCGAGAAGGGCTTGGGCGATCGCACGGCCAATGAAGCCGCTGGCACCGGTGAGCAGGACATGCATGGGTGAGGCCCAGTCTAGCGACGCTTCGCCGCGCGGGGTGACGGACAGTTACCCTTTGAGAGCGTGAGGCCCGCGGCTGGGCAGGCCTGCCTAGACTCCGTGGATGATCACGTGGAAACAAGCGTTTCGCGAGGGCCTGGTCTCGGGCAGCCTCGCCAGTCTCCTGTCCGCAGCCTGGCTGGTGCTCGCGGGCGATCGGCTCGACAGGCCGGCGGCGCCGCTCAATGCGGTGAGCCACTGGATGTTCGGACATCGTGCCTTGCAGCAGGACGAACCCTCGTTCCGGTACACGGCAACCGGCTACCTGATCCACCACGCATGCTCCGTGTTCTGGGCCGTGCTGCATGCCAGGGTGTGGGGCGCCCGGCCGGAGGCCAAGCAGCCCCTGCCGGCGATCGCGGGCGCCGTTGCGACCGCCGCGGTCGCGAGCCTGGTCGACTACCAGCTCACGCCGAAGCGGCTCACGCCCGGCTTCGAGCACCGGCTGGGACGGCCCCAGATGCTGAACGTGTATGCGTGCTTTGCGCTGGGCCTGGCGATCGGCAGCGTGCTGATGAAGAAGCGCTGAGCTTCAGAAGCTGCCGGCCTCGACGCGGTCGCGCGCGTTTTCGAGCGCATGGCTCACCGCGTCGCCCAGCTGCGCGATGTCGAACGGCTTGCGCAGGATGGGGGGACGGCCGGCGAGACGCTCGACCGCCGCCATGTCGGCATAGCCGGTGGCCAGGATCACGGGAACGTCGCCCACCAGCTTGCGCGCCTCCGAGATCACTTCCGCGCCGGTCATGTCCGGCATGGCGTAGTCCACCACCAGCAGGTCCGGCTTGATCGAGGCGAGCTGCGTCAGCGCCTCGGTGCCGTTGCCCGCCTCCGTGACCTTGTAGCCGATCAGGCTGAGGCATTCGACGATCACGCGGCGCACGTCGGGATCGTCCTCGATCACCATGATGTGGCAGGCGCCCGCCAGTGCGGGCACGGCGGGCTGCTGCCGCGCCGCTCCCGCTTCTTCGGCTTCGGCATCGGCTTCGGGGAATAGCATGTCCACCGTCGTGCCCTTGCCTTCCTCGCTGCGGATGCGTGCGAGGCCGCCAGACTGGCGGGCGAACCCGTAGACCTGGCTCAGGCCGAGGCCGGTGCCGCTGCCGACCGGCTTGGTCGTGAAGAAGGGATCGAAGACCTTGGGCAGCACGTTGGGCGGAATGCCGCTGCCCGAGTCCGACACGGTCACCAGCACGTAGTCCCCCTCGCGCAGGTCGCGGTCGGCGTCGAGGAAGCGGGTGCCGGTGCAGATCGTCAGCTTGCCACCTTCCGGCATCGCGTCGCGCGAATTCACCGCCAGGTTGAGGATGGCCATCTCCAGCTGGCTGGCGTCCAGCATGACGGTGGCGTCCTCCTCGCACAGGTCCAGCACGACCTCGACGCCCGAACCCACCGAGATCTCCAGCAGGTCCTTCATGCCGAGGATCAGCTGGTTCACGCGCGTCAGCCTGGGCATCAGCGACTGGCTGCGGGCGAAGGACAGTAGCTGGTTGGTCAGGCGCGCGCCCCGGCGCGCCGCGCTCTTCGCCCGGTCCACCACCGGCTTGACCTTCTCCTCCTTCGCGTAGAGGGAGACCAGTTCCAGGTTCATGTTGACCACGTGCAGCAGGTTGTTGAAGTCGTGGGCGATGCCGCCGGTGAGGCGGCCGATCGCTTCCATCTTCTGCACCTGCGTGAGCGCCGCCTGGGCGCGCTCGCGCTCGTTGATCTCCTTCATCAGGCGGTCGTTGGCGCTGGCCAGCTCCCGCGTGCGCTGCAGGATGCGGTCCTCCAGTTCGCCGTTGAGGCGTTCCAGCTCGCTGCGCGTGCCCTTCAGTTCTTCCAGGTGCTGGCGCGCCGCGTATTGCCGGCGGCGCGCCCGCACGGCGGAATCGGCGGCGCTGCTCAGCGTCTCGGCGTTGAGCGGGCGTTCCAGCAGCACCAGGTTGCCCAGGCTGTGCAGCGAATGGAAGTCCTTGTCGGCGCGCCGGCCCTCGCGCTTGGTGGCGAGCACCACGAACGGGAAGTCGGACCAGGGCGGCTGCTTGCGCAGCCAGTCCAGCAGGTGCTGGTCCGCTAGCAGCTGGGGCAGCGCTTCCTCGGTCAGGATCACCGACGCGGCGCCCTCTTCCAGCGCCGCCATCAGGTCCTGCTCGCTCGCACACACCAGCGACTCGATGCGCTGGCGGGCCAGCACGCTCTGGACCACGGACGCATCGCGGCCCCGGGGCGCATGGATCAGGACGCGGAGTTCCATGTCAGCGTGTCCGGGGAGCGGGGTCGTCCAGCAGAGGCAGCTTTCCGTGGTAGGCGGGGATGCCGGCCAGCACGCCCTCGAAGTCGGTCAGCTCCTGCCCCACTTCCAGGCCCCGCGGTCCCATGCGGAATTCGCGGATGGTCTGCTCGTGGCGGCTCGTTCGGCTTTTCACCATGGACACGGCCTTGAGCAGGTGACCTCGCGCCTCGAAGAAGCGGAACATGAGGATGGCGTCCGCCAGGTAGCTCATGTCGACCTCGCTGCGCGTCTCGCCCAGCACCCCGTGCTCCGCGAGGATCAGGATGGTCACGACGTTGCGGTGGTTCAGGTAGGTCAGCAGCTCGTGCATCTGCAGCATGAGGTACTTGCTGCCCGGCATGGCCTGCAGGTAGGCGTTGAGGCTGTCGATCACCACGACCTGGGCCCCCTCCTCCTCCACCGCATTGCGCACCATGTGCGCGAACTCGCCCGGCGAGACTTCCGCCGGATCCAGGGCCACCACCCGAAGCTGGCCCGAAGTCAGATAGGGCTCGATGTCGAGATTCAGCGCGCGGGCCCGGATCACCAGCGTGGAAAGGCCTTCGTCGAACAGGTAGTAGACCGCGCGCTCGCCCCGCCGTAGCGCCGCCAGCACGCAGGCGACGGCGGTCGTGGTCTTTCCCACGCCCGAGGGGCCGTTGAACAAGGTGTTGCTGCCGCAGGGCAGGCCGCCGCCCATCAGCTGGTCGAGCATCGGCACGCCGGTGTCCATGATCCTGTGCTCGGTCAGCAGCCGGTGTTCCGCCGCCACCAGGCGCGGGAACACCGAAAGGCCGCCGGTGTCCAGCACGATGTCGTGGTCCCCGCCGCGGAACTTGATGCCGCGCATCTTCAGCACGCGCATCCGCCGCCGTTCGGGTCCGTACTGGTCGACCGCCTGCTCCAGGTTGATCACGCCATGCGCGATGCTGTGCAGCTGCTGGTCGGTGTCGCGGCTGGAGCGGTCGTCCAGGAGGAGGACGGTGCAGCCCTGGTCGGAAAAGAACTTCTTGAGCGCCAGCACCTGGCGCCGGTAGCGCAGCGGGTCCTGGGCCAGCAGCCGCATCTCGGACAGGCTGTCGAACACCACGCGCTGCGGTCGCAGCCTCTCGACGGCGGCGATCACACCGCGCACCGTTTCACCGAGTTCGACTTGCGACGGATGAAGGATGGACTGTTCCAGCTCCGGGCTCAGGCCTTCGCTGCTCACCAGCTCGAACAGTTCGATGCCGTCCAGGCTCCAGCCGTGCGAAGCCGCGACGGTGTGCAGTTCCGCCGCCGTCTCCGACAGCGTGACGTACAGGCCCTTCTCCTTCCTGCGCACGCCTTCCAGCAGGAAGTGCAGGCCCAGCGTCGTCTTGCCCGAACCCGGGTCTCCCTCGACGAGGTAGACATGGTTGCTGGGAAGGCCGCCGCCCAGGACGTCGTCCAGCCCGGCGATGCCGGTGGAAGCGCGGTCCTGAACGGGAAGTTGGTCGGTGGCTACGTTGCGTCTCATCCAATGCGGCGAGCCGCTGGAACGTTGCGGCTGCGCGGCAATCCTAAAGGTTGCGCAGCGGTCCCCGTGTAGGTTCATTCCGACACGGTGCGTCCGTGGATGGCCTGACTCAACCCTTGGGTTCCGCTTCCTGCAGCGTGCGCCACATCACCTTGCCGCTGCCGCTCTTGGGCAGGGCGTCGACGAACTGGACGATGCGCGGCACCTTGTACACCGCCATGTTCTCGCGGCACCAGTCCACGATCTCCTGTTCGGTCACCTTGCCCTTGTGCGTGGGGCGCACCACCACCACGGCCTTGACGGTCTCGCCGCGGTAGCTGTCGCGCGTGGAAACGACGCAGGCCTCCTGGATGGCGGGATGGCGGAACATCAGCGCCTCCACCTCGGCGGGCCACACCTTGAAGCCCGAAGCGTTGATCATGCGCTTGAGGCGGTCGGTGAGGAAGAAGTAGCCGTCGGCGTCCATGCGTCCAAGATCCCCGGAGCGGAAGAATCGCTTGCCCTCGAACCGGATGAAGGCGGCCTCGGTCGCTTCCGGGCGCTTCCAGTAGCCGTTGAACACCATGGGGCCGTGGATGATGATCTCGCCCTGTTCCCCCACGGGCAGCTCCAGCAGCGTCTCGGGATCGACGATGCGGGCGTCGCAGCTCATGAACGGGACGCCCAGGCACTGCTGCTTGGGCGCATCCGGCGGGTTGCTGTGCGAGGGCGCCGCCGTCTCGGTCAGGCCGTAGCCTTCCACGTACTTCAGGTCGTACTGCTCCAGCAGGCGCTGGGCGACCGCCTGCGGCATCGCCGCGCCGCCGCCGCCGATGTGGACCAGCGAGGACAGGTCGTAGTTCGCGAAGTTCGGGCTCGCCAGCAGGTCGATGACCATGGTGGGGATGTTGGTCCAGCCGGTGACCTTCCAGTTGGAGATCAGCCAGCCGGCAACGTCGCGGTCCCAGCGGGGCATCATCACCAGCGTCGCGCCGGTGTAGATGTTGGAATGCATCACGCTCACCATGCCGGTGATGTGGAACATGGGCACCACCAGCAGCGTCACCGTTTCCGGCGTGGCATTGCCCCACACGCTGCTGGCCATCGCGTTGTGCATCAGGCTGCTGTGCGGATGCATGCAGCCCTTGGGATGGCCCGTGGTGCCGCTGGTGTAGGGCAGCACCGCCATGTCCTCGGGGCCTGCCTGCAGCTCCGGCAGCGGAAGCGTGTTGTCGATCGCATCCGCCCAGGCGATCACCTGCCCGCCCGGGATCTGGGGCAGCGGATGGCGCGTGAGCAGCCAGTCCTTCCAGGCCTCGGGCATGGGGCCCGCGTTCGGCGCCGCGGGATCGAACGCATCGGTGAACTGCGTGACGACCAGGTGCGCCAGCTGCTGTTCGCGCGGCAGCTGCGCATTGGCCCTGGCGATTTCGGCGGCGAGGTCCCCGGTGGTGATGGCGACCTTTGCGTCCGGGTCGACGATGTAATGCTTCAGCTCCTCGGCGCGGTTCATCGGGTTCACCGGCACCACGACCGCGTTGGCGCGCAGGATGGCGAAGTGGGCGATCAGCAGCTGCGGGCAGTTCTGCATGTCCAGCAACACCCGGTCGCCCTTGCGCACGCCCAGCGCATGCAGGCGGGCCGCCATCCGCTCGGCCAGGCGCTGCACCTCGGCATAAGGGTAGACGCGGCCGAAGAAGACGACGGCGGCCTTGTCCGGATAACGGCGGGCGCTGATCGCCAGGTTGTCCCACAGCGAAGTCGCGGGAATGGTGAGCGAATGCGGCAGGCGCTTGGGCCAGAACTTGTGATGCGGGCGGTCCATGGAAACGTGACTCCTGAAGCCGCGACCTTAAACCCGTCGCCCGGGTGCGCCATGCGGGGAAGCCCCACGACGGTCACGCAGGCGACGCGCAGGCCGCTGGCTATCATCGCGGCCACGAGGAGACAAGCCCATGCCGTTCCGCCACGCCGCAGCCATGCTGCTGCTCGCCTTCGCCGCGGCCGCCCACGCCGCCTATCCCGAAAAGCCCATTCGCCTGGTCATCGGCTTCCCCGCCGGCGGACCGCTGGACCAGCACGCGCGGCTGCTGTCGGAGCGCCTGCAGGCGGTGCTGGGGCAGCCGATCATCATCGACTACAAGGCCGGCGCCGGCGGCACCGTCGGCGCGCAGGAGGTGATGAAGGCCCCGGCGGACGGCTACACGCTGATGCTCGCCAACACCGGCGTGATGGTGATCAACCCGGCCCTGTACGGCAAGCTGCCGTACAGCACGCTGCGCGACTTCACACCCATCGCGCGCACCGCCATGCAACCGCTGGCGCTGCTGGTGAATCCGCAGGTGCCGGTCGCCACGCTCAGGGACTTCGTCGCCTATGCGAAGGCGCGGCCCGGCCAGGTCAACTACGGCTCGGCCGGCAACGGTGGCATCAGCCACCTGGTGCCGGAGATGTTCAAGAACGCGACCGGCCTGTACATGGTCCACATCCCCTACCGCGGCAGCGCGCCGGCCTTCACCGACCTGATGGGCGGACAGGTGCAGTTCATGGCCGAGTCCATCCCGCAGGCGGCGGCGTACCACAAGCAGGGCAAGGTCAAGGCGCTCGCGGTCACCAGCCGCGAACGCAACCCCGCGCTGCCCGACATCCCCACCGTCATGGAAAGCGGCATCCAGGACTTCGACGTGGTGGGCTTCTACGGTTTCCTGGCGCCGGCCAACCTGCCGAAGGACGTCGCCGCGAAACTGAGCGACGCGTTCAGGCAGGTGTTGACGAACCCCGACATCCGCAACCGCATGATCACCCAGGGAGCCGATCCGGCCTTCCTGGGCGCGGACGATTTCGCGAAGTTCCTCGCGGCCGAAATGCCGCGCTGGGCCGATGCGGTGAAGAAGTCCGGCGCGAAGATGGATTGAGGCGGCTCAGCCCGCGGACCGCAGGGCCTCGAGGTCCAGCGGCCACTCGTTGCCCAGCCAGTAGGCGAACTCCGTGTGGTCCTGGATGACGTCGCCGCCGATGCCGTGCACGAACACGTCGAGGCCGTCGCGGTGCGCGTCCAGCCAGGGAATCAGGTGGTCGAACTCCGCGGCGGCAAACGCCAGCTGGCAACTCCAGCGCGGATGCGGGCCCACGTTGCGCTCGTGGACGCGCCCCACCGCCACCTTGAAGAGGCGTCCGGCCTCCTCGCACAGCGCCCGCGCCTGGTCCACCGTCTGCGCGTCGAAGTAGACGTGGGCGTGGTAGGCGGCATGCAGGTTGACGGGTCGGCGTGGCATGCGCGCATTGTGCGCCGGGTGCGCGGCAAAATGGCGCCATGCGCCGACCGATCCCGCTCTCCGCCTTCCTGATCGCCATCGCCCTGTCCTGCTCCAATGCCGCGGCCTTCGACCTGGAGGGCCACCGCGGCGCGCGCGGGCTGGCGCCGGAGAACACGCTGCAGGCGTTCGAACGCGCCCTGGCCATCGGCGTGTCGACGCTGGAGCTCGACATCGGGGTGACGTCCGACGGCGTGCTCGTGATTTCGCATGATCCCTACCTCAACCCCGCGATCGCCCGCGACGCTTCGGGGCAATGGCTGGCCGCGCGCGGGCCCCTGATCAAGGACCTGAGCTACGCCCAGCTGCAGGCCTACGACGTGGGCCGCATCGACCCGGCGTCGCCGTACGCGCGCACCTTCGGCGAGCAGCAGCCCGTCGACGGCACCCGCATCCCCACGCTCGTGCAATTGTTCGAGCGGGTGCGCGCGCTCGGCGCCGACCACGTGCGCTTCAACATCGAGACCAAGCTGTCGCCGCTGCAGCCGCAGGAGACGGTCGCGATGGAAGCGATGACCGACGCGCTGCTGCGCACGATCCGGGACGCGGGCATGACCCGGCGCGTGAGCATCCAGAGCTTCGACTGGCGCAGCCTGCAACGCGTGCAGCAGCGCGAACCGGCCATCCCCACCGTCTACCTCACGGTGCAGACCCGCGGCAACGACAACACGCGCGACGGCGCCTGGACCGCGGGCCTGCGCATCGAGGAGCACGGCGGCAGCGTGCCGCGCATGGTGAAGGCCGCGGGCGGCAAGGTGTGGTCGCCCAACGCCGGTGCGGTGACGCAGGCGCTGGTGAGCGAAGCGCAGGCGCTGGGCCTGGCCGTGATCCCCTGGACCGTCAACGACCCGGCCGACATGGACCGCCTGGTGGGCTGGGGCGTGGATGGCCTCATCACCGACCATCCCGATCGCCTGCGCGCGGTGCTGCAAAAGCGCGGCGTCGCCTTGCCGCCGCAGGTCCTGCCGCGCTAGTGCCCGTGGCGGTGGTGCGCATCCGGGAAATGCGGATGCGTATGCGCCAGGGGCTCGTGGTGGTGCGCATGCGTGTGGCGCGTACCGGGTGGCACCGGCGGCACGTGCGCATGGTCGTGGTGTTCGTCGCCCGCCCCGTGCACGTGTTCATGGACGTGGTCCAGGGTCCCATGGACGTGCCGGTGTTCATGCCGCTCGGTCAGGTGCAGCCAGACACCGAGCGCCATCAGCAAGGCCGCCGCCGCGAGCTGCCAGGTGAGCGGCTCTCCCAGCAGGAGCACGGCCAGCACCGCGCCGAAGAAGGGCGCGACCGAGAAGTAGGCGCCGGTGCGCGCCGTTCCCAGCGACCTCAGCCCCAGCACGAACAGCATCAGGCTCAGGCCATAGCTGAACAGGCCGAGGAGTGCCGCCGCACCCACCGTCGGGAGCGCCGGCCAGTGCGCGCCGAGCGCGAGCGCCAGCACGAGGTTGGTCGCTCCGGCGATCAATCCCTTCACCATCGCGATCCACGACGCGTCCGCCAGCGAGACCTTGCGGGTCAGGTTGTTGTCGACGGCCCAGGCGAGGCAGGCGCCCAGCACCAGCAGCGTGGCACGCCAGGCACCGGCCGCGCCAGCGCTTTCCCCCGGCCAGGCCAACACGACCCCGCCGGCCACGATGGCGGCCATGCCCAGCGCGACCCGCCGGTCCACGTTCTCCCGGAACACGAACCACGCCAGCAGCGCGGTCAGGACCGCCTCCCCATTGAGCAGCAGCGAAGCCTGCGAGGCCGGCATGCCGGCCAGTCCGGCCATCAGCAGCACCGGACCGACGACGCCGCCGGCGAACACCGCGCCCGCGAGCCAGCGCCACTCGCCGGCGGGAAGCCGCTCGGGGGGCGCGCGCCGCAGGCGGCGCAGCACGGCCAGCCCCAGGCCCGATCCCAGGTACAGGAGTGCGGCCAGCAGCCAGGGGCTCACCTGCGCGAGCAGCAGCTTGGCCAGCGGCGCGGCGGCCCCGAACAGCAGCGCGGCGGCGAGGCTCGCGGCCACGCCCGGCTGCAAGCGTGCGGAAGGGGAGAAAGCGTTCATGGCCTGTCGATCCTAGCCTGCGCGGAAGGCCCCTCCCCGCAGGCGACAATCGCAGCTTCATGTCGCTGCACCACCATCATCACGAGCACGACCACGGCCATGGCCACGGTCACGACCACGCGCTGCCGCAGGGTCCCATCCCGCCCGGCTACCGGCGCGTGCTGTGGATCTCGCTGTTCGCCAATGCGCTGATGTTCCTGGTGGAGATCTTCGGCGGCGTGACGTCCGGTTCGGTGTCGCTGCTGGCGGACTCCATCGATTTCTTCGGCGACGCGGCGAACTACGGGCTGTCGCTGGCGGTGCTGGGCATGGGCCTGGCCGCGCGCTCCCGGGCCGCCCTGTTCAAGGCGACAACGATGGTGCTGTTCGGCATCGCGGTGCTGGCGCGCACCGCGTGGTCGGCCTATGCGGGCGCCGCACCGCAGCCCGAGACCATGGGGGTGGTGGGGACCCTGGCGCTGCTGACGAACGTCGGCGTCGCCTTCCTGCTGTACGCCTACCGCGATGGAGACGCCAACATGCGCAGCGTCTGGCTGTGCACGCGCAACGACGCGATCGGCAACATGGCCGTGCTGCTCGCTGCGCTGGGGGTGTTCGGGACGGGGAGCCGCTGGCCGGACCTGCTGGTCGCGGCCGCGATGGCGGGACTGGCGCTATCCGCCGGCCTGAGCGTGGTGCGCCAGGCGCGGCAGGAGTTGCAGGGGGCCTGAGCCCCCAGGTTCAGCGCAGGATGCGGGCGACGATGAAGCCGGCGGCGAAGGCGATGCCCAGCGCAGCCAGCGGGTTGGAACGCACCTGTTCGCGCGCCATGTTGCCGTATTCCTCCTGCATGCCCATCACGCGGTCGGCGGACGTGCCGATCTTCTGCTCCAGGGAGTCCACGGCCTCGTGCAGGGTCTGCGCCACCTTGCGGACGCGGTTGGCCTCGCTGCTGTAGCCGGTGCCGGTGCCCGTGCTGCCGGTGGTGGTCTCGGCGCTGGTGGGGAAGGGGTTCTGGGTCGACGTCTCGGCGTTCATGCTGTTCCTCTCTCGGCGGTCATTGCTGGAAATTGCCGGCGACTTGCCGGCCGAAGCGCTCACTGTAGGAAGCCCAGCGATTCTCAACTGTCGGAGGATGCGCGGCATCCGCTGTAGGACATGTCCTTCGGCCGACAGGGGGTCGCGCCTCCCGTATCATCTAAGCCATGCGCCGCTGGCTGCTCATGGTCATGATTCTGCTGTTGCCCCTGCGGGCTTGGGTGGGGGAAGCCATGGCCGGGCAGATGCAGCAGCAGCAGCAGCAGCATGGTGCCATTGTTTCGGCGATGGCAGGGGATTCGGTACGCGCGGGCGCTGCGCACGCATCGGGCCATGCCCGCGACTCCGCCCATGCCCATCCCGGCAATCACGCCCACGGCCCCGCGCACGACTGCGACCATGCGCAGGCCCACGCGCCGGCCGTGGAGGACGGGGCACCCCTCGGGAACGGCCACACCAATGGCCATGCGGACTGCCCGACCTGCGCCAGCTGCCAGGTGTGCTCGTCCGTCGCGCTCACCTCCATGATCTGGCCTTCCGTGCCCGCTGCCCATTCGCATCCCAAGCCAGAGGCGGCACAGTCCAGCTACGCCAGCGCCGAGCCCGCGCTCGCCTACAAGCCGCCCAGGTCCTGATCTCCAAGCCCGAAGTGCGTCCGCGGCGTTCCCAGCCGCGGCCTCAGCGTTTCCCTGCGGAGAGATCACCGTGAAATTGCATGCCCTGGCGGCCATCGTCGCCGCAACCCTGCCTCTTCTTTCCTGGGCCGACGGCCCCCCGGCGCCAGCCACATCGCCGGCGACCGTGCCGTACCGGTCCGCCTTCGACGGCCTGTCGCGCGGCGTCGAGGAAGGCACCGTGGACTGGAAGGCGGCGAATGCCGAGGTGGCCCGCTTCCCGCGCGGCCACGTCGACCTGCTGAAGTGGGAGCAGGCGCAGCCGGCAAAGGGCGCCAGCCCGGAGCCCGCGTCCGCCGCGGCATCGGGTCCGCCGGAGGCGCCGCCCGCAGCGGCTCCGGCCGCTCCCGCCGTGGCGCCCAACCACCGGCACTGAGGGCGCGTCGCATGCGATTCCTCCTTGCCTGCGCTGCGCTGGCCCTGGCCGGCTGCGCCAGCGTGACCGCACCCGATGCGCTGCGGCGCGACGTCGAGCAGCTCGCGGCCGGCCGTACCGGCGTGCCCGCCATGAATGCGGGGGAGACGCTGCAGCAACTGCTCGCGCGCCAGCCGCTGGAGGCCGACACCGCGGTGCGCATCGCCCTGCTGAACAGCCCCACCCTGGAGGGCAGTTTCGCGGCGCTCGCCATCAGCGACTCCGAGCTCGTGGCCGCCGCGCAGTTGCCCAATCCGCACTTCACGTTCGCGCGGCTGCGCGAAGGCCAGACGCTGGAGCTGGAGCGCATGCTCAGCTTCAACGTGCTGCAGCTCCTCACGCTGCCCTGGCGCGCCCAGTACGCCAGCGAAGCACTGCAGCTGGCGCGGCTGCGTGCGGCGCAGGACGTGATCCGCACCGCGGCCGACACCCGCAAGGCCTGGATCCAGGCCGTCGCCGCGCGCCAGACCGCGCTCTACCTGCGCGACGCACGCGAAGCGGCGGACGCCGGCGCGGAGCTCGCGCGGCGGATGGCGCGCGTGGGCAACTTCAGCCGGCTGCAGCAGGCGCGCGAGCAATCCACCCTGGCCGAGATCGGCGCGCAGCTCGCGCGGGCCGAGCAGGCGGCCGTCGCGGAACGCGAGAAGCTGACGCGGCTGATGGGCCTGGACGGCGCCGATGTGCGGTTCACCCTGCCCGACCGCCTGCCGGAACTGCCCGGGCAGCTCGCCGACGCGGGCGACATCGAAGCGCAGGCCCTGCAGCAGCGGCTGGACGTGCGCACGGCGCGCGACCAGGCGCGCTTCGTCGCCGGTTCGCTCGGCTTCACCCGCGCGACCGGCTTCATCGACGCGCTGACGGTGGGCGGCGTGCACAACACCACCTTCGACGACGCGGCGGGCACCCGCCAGACCAAGAACGGCTTCGAGCTGGAACTGCCGGTGCCGCTGTTCGACTGGGGCCAGGCGCGCACCGCGCGCGCCGAGGCGACCTACCTGCAGTCGGTGGCGCGCGTGCGCGAGGCCGGCGTGCGGGCGCGCAGCGAGGCGCGCGAGGCCTGGCACGGCTGGCGGACCGCGTACGACCTGGCCCGCCACTACCGCGACGAGATCGTGCCGCTGCGCAAGTTCATCCTTGATGAGACGCAGCTGCGCTACAACGGCATGCTCTCCAGCGTGTGGGACCTGCTCGGCGAAGCCCGGGTGCACATCGTCGCGGTCAACGGGGCCATCGCGGCGCAACGCGACTTCTGGCTCGCCGACACCGACCTGCAGACGGCGCTCACGGGCACGTCGCCCGGCGCCCTGGCGATGCCCGCCGCAGCCAGCGGTGGCGCAACCTCCGCCGCACAGGGACACTGAGATGAAGAGACGTGCCTTCTTCGGCAGCGCCGCGATGTCGGCGGTGGCAGCCACCTCGGTCGCCAAGGTGGCGATGGCGGCCCTGCCCGAGCCCGTGACCGTCGACCAGCCCGCCACCGCACCGCCGCTGGTGCCTCCCAACGGCCGCCCGTACGACCCGGTCGTCACCTTGAACGGCTGGACCCTGCCCTGGCGCATGAACAACGGCGTCAAGGAGTTCCACCTGGTCGCCGAGCCGGTGGAACGCGAACTCGCGCCCGGCATGACCGCGCGGCTGTGGGGCTACAACGGCCAGTCGCCCGGCCCGACCATCGAAGTGGTCGAGGGCGACCGCGTGCGCATCTTCGTGACCAACAAGCTGCCGGAACACACGGCGGTGCACTGGCATGGCCAGCGCCTGCCGAACGGCATGGACGGCGTCGGCGGCATCACGCAGCCGCACATCCCGCCCGGCAAGACCTTCGTCTACGAGTTCGAGGCGCGCCGCCCCGGCACCTTCATGTACCACCCGCACGCCGACGAGATGGTGCAGATGGCGATGGGCATGATGGGCACCTGGATCACCCACCCGAAAGGCGCGCACCCGCAGATCGCCCGCGTGGACCGCGACTTCTGCTTCCTGCTGGCGGGCTACGACATCGACCCGGGCAGCGCGACGCCGAAGGTGAACACGATGCTGGACTTCAACCTCTGGACCTTCAACTCGCGCGTGTTCCCGGGCATCGATTCGCTGAACGTGCGGCAGGGCGACAAGGTGCGCATCCGCGTGGGCAACCTCACCATGACCAACCACCCGGTCCACGTGCACGGGCACGAGTTCGTGGTGACGGGAACCGACGGCGGGCCGGTGCCGCGAGCCGCGCGCTGGCCCGAGGTGACCGTGGACGTGGCCGTCGGCCAGATGCGCCAGATGGAGTTCGTCGCGGACGCGGAAGGCGACTGGTCGCTGCATTGCCACAAGAGCCACCACACGATGAACGCCATGGGGCACGCCGTGCCCACCATGATCGGCGTCGACCACCGAGGGCTGGTGCAGAAGCTGCAGAAGATCGTCCCCGACTACATGGTGATGGGCGAGCGCGGCATGGCCGACATGGGCGAGATGCAGATGCCCATCCCGGACAACACGCTGCCCATGATGGGTGGCCGCGGCCCCTTCGGCGCGGCCGAGATGGGCGGCATGTTCACGCTGGTGAAGGTACGGCGCGACCAGAAGCCCGGTGACTATGCCGACCCCGGCTGGTTCCGCCACCCGCAGGGCACGGTGGCGCGCGAGTGGACCGGCGAGTTGCCGGCGCCCGCGCGCCAGTCCGCACCCGCGCCCCGCAAGAAGTCCGTACCGCTGGACGTGCGCAAGCCCGCCGGCCACGGCGAAGACCATTGAAGAAGGACATGACATGAAGGCAAGTTTCATCATCCTGCTGGCGGCGCTCGCCGGCGGCAGCGTGCAGGCGCAGCACATGCAGCACCCGGGCCATGGCGCCGCGCCACGGCCCTACGCCGGCATGCAGGACCGCGAGATCAAGGCCCTGTCCGCCGAGGAGCGCGCTGCGCTGCTGGAGGGCCAGGGCATGGGCCTGGCGCTGGCGGCGGAGCTCAATGGCTATCCGGGTCCGGTGCACGTGCTGGAACTCGCCGACGCCCTGCAGCTCACCGGCGAGCAGCGCCATGCCACGCAGCAGCTGATGCAGGCCCACAAGGCCGAGGCGCGGGAGCTCGGCGCGCAGGTGCTCGCGGCGGAAGGCGAGCTGGACCGCGGCTTTGCCGGGCGGCGCATCGACGATGCGGAGATCGCGCGGCTGACCGCGCGCATCGGCGAGCTGCAGGCCCGCCTGCGCGCCGCGCACCTGCGCACGCACCTGAAGCAGGCCGCCCTGCTCACGCCCCAGCAGGTTGCGAAGTACCAGCAGCTCCGCGGCTACACCGCGGCGGCCGCGGGCGCGGAAGGAAAACGCTGATGCGGAGGCTCGCCATTGCCCTCGCCCTGCTCGCCGTCTTCGCTGCGCCCGCCTGGAGCCACGGCGACGGATCGGCCAAAGGCCCGTCGCACGTCGTCAAGGAACAGAAGCCCTGGGGCATCGCCGGCGACGCGAAGGGCGCGCGCACCATCACCCTGCGCATGGGTGACGACATGCGTTTCGTTCCGGACCGCATCACGGTGCGCGAAGGCGAGACCGTGCGCTTCGCCGTGCGCAACGGCGGCAAGCTCCTGCACGAGATGGTGATCGGCAGCCCCGGCGAACTGCAGGAACATGCCGCGCTGATGAAGAAATTCCCGACGATGGAACACGACGAGCCGTACATGACGCACGTCAAGGCTTCGCACCGCGGCGAGATCGTGTGGAACTTCAACCGTCCCGGCACGTTCCAATTCGCATGCCTCGTCCCCGGCCATTTCGAAGCGGGGATGGTTGGAACCATCGTGGTCGAACCGGCCGCCTCCCAAGGAAAGAAACCATGAACATCCCTTCGACCCGCCGCGGCGTGCTCCTCGCGCTGGGCGCCGTGCCCCTCCTGTCCTTCGCCCAACAAGGAACCAAGGTCCTCGTCGAGGTGTGGAAGGACCCGGACTGCGGCTGCTGCAAGGACTGGGTGAAGCACCTGGAGGACAACGGATTCACCGTGAAGGTCACGCATGGCGGCAACAGCCAGATGCGCAGCCGCCTGGGCATTCCCGGCAAGCTCGGCTCCTGCCACACCGCGCTGGTGGGCGGCTATGCGGTGGAGGGCCACGTGCCCGCGAAGGACATCCGCCGGCTGCTGAAGGACAAGCCGCAGGCCATCGGCCTGGCGGTGCCCGGCATGCCGGTCGGCTCCCCCGGCATGGACGATCCCGTCTATGGCGGCCGGCGCGATCCCTACGACGTGTTGCTGCTCACCCGCACCGGCGAGACCAAGGTCTACGCCTCGTACAACAAGGCATGATGCCGCCCCTGAGGAATTGCAGACGATGATGAAACGTGCATTCGCCGCCCTGCTGGCCACCGGCCTGGCGGTTTCCGCCTACGCGCAGGCCACGATGACCGAGGGCGAGGTCCGCAAGGTCGACAAGCCCCGGGGCAAGATCACGCTGAAGCACGGCGAGATCAAGAACCTGGACATGCCGCCCATGACCATGGTGTTCGGCGTGCGCGACAAGGCCCTGCTGGACAAGGTCAAGGCCGGCGACAAGGTGAAGTTCACGGCCGACAAGGACGCCGCGGGCGACCTGATCGTCACGGCGGTCGAAGCGCAGAAGTAGGCGGCGCCCCGCGGACCGCCGTCGCGCATCGGCGCGCGAAGCTCGCGCGCCGATGCCCTTCAGAGATCGACCGCCTGCAGGTGTTCCGGCACGCGGCAGGGCCAGCGGTGCTGTTCCTCGATCGCCTGGCGCAGGCTGTCCGCCGCCACGGGTTCGCCGTGGGTGACGAACACCTGCCGCGGCGCGCGCGGCAGCTTGCCGATCCAGCGCAGCAGTTCGTTGCGGTCGGCATGCGCCGACAGCGACCCCAGGTTCACCACCTCGGCCCGCACCGGCACATGTTCGCCGTGGATCTTGATTTCGCGCGCGCCCGCGACCAGCGCGGCGCCGCGCGTGCCAGCCGCCTGGTAGCCCGCCAGCAGGATGGTGTTGCGGCGGTCGGGCGCGAAGGCTTTCAGGTGGTGGACCACGCGGCCGCCGGTGGCCATCCCGCTGGCCGACACGATCACCGCGGGGAAGCGCAGCGCGTTCAGCTTCTGCGATTCCTCCACGCTGTTGATCACGCGTGCCGTCTGGCACATCAGGCGGCAATGCTCCGCGTCCAGCCGGTGTTCGCCGCCATGCCGGTGGTAGATCTCGGTGACGTCGGCCGCCATCGGGCTGTTGAGGAACACCGGCAGGTCCGGGATGCGGCGCTGCTGCTTCAGGCTGCCGAGCAGGTACAGCAGCGCCTGCGCGCGGCCGACGGCGAACGCCGGCACCACGACCACGCCGCCGCGCGCCGCGGTGCGGTTGACCGTCTCCGCCAGCAGCGTCGCCGGATCCTCCTGCTCGTGGAGGCGGTCGCCGTAGGTCGATTCGATCACCACGTGGTCGGCCGCGGGGGGTGGCTCCGGCGGCCGCATCAGGATGTCCTCGTCGCGACCCAGGTCGCCGGAGAACAGCAGCGAGCCGCCGTCCCAGCGCACGAGCAAGCTCGCGGCGCCCAGGATGTGGCCGGCGCGGCTGAAGCGCAGCTGCAGTCCCGGCACCGGCTCGAAGTCGACGCCGTAGTCCCGGGCCCGGAACAGCTTGAGGGCCTTGCGGGCGTCCTCCTCCGTGTACAACGGCAGTGCCGGCTGGTGCTTGGAGAAGCCATGCCGGTTGGCGTAGAAGGCATCCTCTTCCTGCAGGTGACCGGAATCGGGCAGCAGCAGCGCCGCCAGCTCGCGCGTGGCCCCGGTGCTGTCCACGGGGCCGTGGAAGCCGTCGCGTGCCAGCGCGGGCAGGTAGCCGCTGTGGTCGATGTGCGCATGCGTCAGCACGACCGCGTCGATCGCCCGCGGCTGCAGCGGCAGGCGATCCCAGTTGCGCAGCCGCAGCTGCTTGAGGCCCTGGAACAGCCCGCAGTCCACCAGCACGCGGTGGTCCCCGTGCTCCAGCAGGTACTTCGAACCGGTCACGGTGCCGGCGGCGCCCAGGAAGGTCAGTCGCATGCGTGCTCCTCTTGGTTCATTGCCCCCGCCCGCTGCGGCATCGCGCCGCCGGCGAGCGATGGTCTCCACTCTAGGCGCGAGCGCCCTCCGCCTGCTTGACGGCCGTCAAGCGCACCCCGGGCCTCAGGCGAAGCGCGGCGCCAACGCCGCCGCTGCTACTGCCAGCACGGCCAGGTAGGCCCCCAGCACGCGCCGCCCCACGGCCGTGCCCCCGATCGCCCACGCCATGGCGGCCTTCACCACCATGTTGGCAGCCACCGCGAGCACCACGGCGGTCATCGCCACGGTCGCCGACACCTCGCCCTGCGCGGCCATCTGCAGGTTGGACACGAGCGGCGCGTCCACGTCGGCCAGTCCGGAGACGAAACCCACGGCGTACACGCCGGCGTCGCCCAGGGCTTCCTTGGCCGCGCGGGCAAGCACCGCCACCAGCCCCAGCAGCAGCCCGAAGCCGAGGGCCGTGGGCAGGTCGAACAGGCGTCCCTGCGTGCTGACGCCCGCACCAGAACCGTCGCTGCGGCTGCGCCAAAGCACCCAGGTCGCGGCGAAGCAGACGCATGCCAGCAGCAGCAGCGGCCCGGCCATGGCCAGCGCCAGTCGCGGCTGCAGCAGCGCGGCCACCACCGCCATGCGCACGAACATCACGCCCGAGGAGCCGACGATGCCGGCGGCGGCGGGCGTGGCGAGCGCGGGCTGCGCGCGCGCCGAACGCGACAGCGCCAGCGTCGCCGCGGTGGAGGAAGCCAGTCCGCCCACCAGGCCGCTCCACAGCAGTCCCTGTTGCGCACCGCGCCAGCGCGCCGCGACGTGGCCTCCGAGCGAGAGGCCCGCGATCAGGATCACCGCGAGCCACAGGCGGAAGGGATTGAGCGCGCCGTAGGGGCCGTAGCCGGCGTCGGGCAGCAGCGGCAGGACCGCCGCCGTGACGACACCGAGCTGCAGGATGGCAGTGAGTTCGGCCGGATGGATGCGGCGGATGCCCTGGTGCAGCTCGCCCTTCATGCCCAGGAGCAAGGCGACCACGGCGCCGGTCCCGACGGCCAGCACCACGTGGCCAGCGGTCGCGAGGGCTCCGAGCCCGAAGGTGACCAGCGCCGCGACCGCGCTGGTGATGCTGAGCGTGCCGGTCGCCGAGGACGCCCGGCCGAAGGACACGGCGAACAGCACGGCCACGCCGGCCAGGCCCACGGCCAGCGGCAACGGCGACGCCTCGAAGAGGTTGAGCACGCCGCCCAGCAGGCCGATCAGCGCGAAGGTGCGCAGCCCGGCGACACGGCCGCCCTCGGGCCGGTCGCGGTCCTGCCAGCCGCGCTCCAGCCCGACCAGCAGCCCGACGGCCAGGGCCGCACCGAGTTCACCCGCGGCCTGCAGCAGGTCCAAGGCTAGGCCACCCCGTGGGGTGCGGTCGTGGCGGATGTGGCGCCGCCCGTGGACGGTGCGGCGGGCCGCGGCGACGTGCTGCGCGCCGTGGCGCTCATCGCCCGGCCGATGGCCGCCGGCGGGAAGGCTGGAGTCGCCAGGATGGGCAGTCCCCAGGCCACTGCGGTGGCCGCGAGGACGCGGAAGACGGCGATGCGCATGACGCTCCCCTGTGTTCGAGTTCTTGTGGCCGACCAGTGTAGGCAGCACGGCCACCGCACTGTTGACTTCGCGCAAGCGCGGCCGCCATGCCGGCGACGCCGTGTAACCGAAGGGGATCACGGGTAAGCGTGTGCACGGCTGGGGACCGCTCGCCACCCGGTTTCCTAGACTGGGACCTGCATCGGGAGCGACCCATGTCACGTGAAAAGTACGAGGACTACCAGGACTGCATCGCCGCCTGCCACGCCTGCGTGGTGGCCTGCAACCACTGCGCCGCCTCCTGCCTGCAGGAGCCCCACGTGGAGCACATGGTTCGCTGCATCGCGCTGGACAGCGACTGCGCGCAGGCCTGCCAGATGGCCATCTCGTACATGGCCGGCGGCAGCGACTTCGTCCCCGCACTGTGCCGCCTGTGCGCGGAAATCTGCGCAGCCTGCGCCGCCGAATGCGGCCAACACGACATGGACCATTGCCAGCAGTGCGCCGAAGCCTGCCGCCGCTGCGCCGAGGCCTGCGCGGCGATCGCCCGCTGAGCCCGTCCGCTCAGTTCCAGTACGCCTCGGACACGTAGCGCCGCAGCATGCGGTGGCTGTTGAAGTAGGAGGCGTTGCGGGCGATCGTGGACTTCAGGATGCCGGCCCACCGAGAGCCGCCCTCTTGGAAAGCGGGCAGGATGGTGTGCTCCAGCTTGTCGTACAGGGACAGCGCGTGCTGATCCGGGTCGGTGTCGCCGTCGTCGCCGATCGCCCAGCCGGTCGCGCCTTCGTCGCAGCCTTCCAGCCACCAGCCGTCCAGCACGCTGAGGCTGGGAACGCCGTTCAAGGCGGCCTTCATCCCGCTGGTGCCCGAGGCCTCCAGCGGCGGACGCGGCGTGTTGAGCCACAGGTCCACGCCGGCGACGACCCGTCGCGCCACCTCCAGCCGGTAATCCGGCAGGAACACCACCGGCAGCGCGCTGCCCAGTTCACTCGCCCAGGCATGCAGGCTGGCGATGTGGCGCTTGCCCGGCTCGTCCTGCGGATGCGCCTTGCCGGCGACGATCACCTGGAAGGGATGGCGCCGTGCGATGGCGCGCAGCCGGTCGAGGTCGGAGAACAGCAGGCCCGGGCGCTTGTAGTCGGTCATGCGGCGGGCGAAGCCGACGGTGAAGCGATCGGCAGCCAGCGCGCGCGCCCCCGGCGACGCCGCGATGGACTGCTGCAGTTCCTCCTTCGCCTGCGCGTGCGCGTGCACGATCTCGCCGTCGGGAATGCGCAGCGCGCGCACCAGCAGTTCGGGCTCGTGGCACCAGCCAGGGATGTAGCGGTCGAACAGCGCCTGCATCGGCCCGCAGGTCCAGCGCATCGCATGGACGCCGTTGGTGATCGCGTGCAGGACGTAGCCCGGGAACAGCACGCGCGAGACTTCGGCATGGCGCTGCGCCACGCCGTTCACCCAGCCGCACAGCGCGAGCGCCAGGCAGGTGAGGTTCAGGCGCTCCGGCCCGCCGAGGGTGTGCAGCACCCGCGCGTCGACCAGCCCCGCGAGCCACTGCTCGGCGAGGCCGTAGCCATACTGGTCGTGCCCGGCCTCCACCGGCGTGTGGGTGGTGAACACGCAGCGCCGGCGCACCGCCGCCACGGCCTCCTGCAGCGCGGGGCCTTGCGCGTCGCCCGCGCCGCGCAGCCGCAGCAGCTCCAGCGTCAGCAGCGCGGAGTGGCCTTCGTTCAGGTGGTATTTCTGGATGCGCAGTCCCAGCGCATCGAGCATGCGCACGCCGCCGACACCGAGCACGATCTCCTGGCGCAGGCGATAGGTCGCGTCTCCCCCGTAAAGGAAGTGGGTCAGCGTCCGGTCGTCCTCGCGGTTCTCCGGCAGGTCGGTGTCCAGCAGGATCACGGGCACTGCCGGGAACTGCTCGCAGTGGCTGGGCACGTCGTACTGCCAGGCGCCGACCCACACCTCGTGGTCGCCGATGCGCACGGCGACCTTGCACGCCAGCCGCTGCGCCCGCGCGGCCGGATCCCAGGGCTCGGGCTGCTCGACCTGGCGGCCGTCGACGATCTGCTGGCGGAAGTAGCCGAAGCGGCTCACCAGCGTGACCGCCACCATGGGCACGCCCAGGTCGGCCGCGCTGCGCATCATGTCGCCCGCCAGCACGCCCAGCCCGCCGCTGTAGGTGGGGATGCCCTCTTCCAGCGCGATCTCCATCGAGAAGTACGCGATGCGCGGTCGGGGCGGGAGCGGGACGGCCATGGCGGTGGCGGTGGCGGTGGCGGAAACGGTTCCGGGAATGATGCTCCTTCAAACGATCGCGTGGGCGGCAGCGCAACGCAAGGCGGCACTTCGGCGGCCGATGGGGCCGCGTTCCGTCGCCGCGCCGCAGGGGCACGCAATAATCGCCGCATGCGCTCCTCCATCACCGACGTCGGCGGCATCTCCGTCGGCCACTTCACCGACAGCCGCCGGCCCACCGGTTGCACCGTGGTACTGGCTCCGGCGGGCGCGGTGGGCGCGGTCGACGTGCGCGGCGCCGCCCCCGGCACCCGCGAGACCGACCTGCTGGCGCTGGACAACGTGGTGGAACAGGTGCATGCCGTGCTGCTGGCGGGCGGCAGCGCCTTCGGCCTGGACGCGGCGGGCGGCGTGATGCGCTGGCTGGACGAACAGGGGGCAGGTCTCGCGGTCGGGCCCGCGCGGGTGCCCATCGTGCCGGCGGCGGTGCTGTTCGACCTGCCACTGGGCGATGCGCGCATCCGGCCCGATGCCGAAGCGGGCTATGCGGCGTGCCAGGCCGCGTCCAACCAGATGCCGGAGGAAGGCTGCGTGGGCGCCGGCGCCGGGGCGGTGATCGGCAAGATCTTCGGCTTTCATCGCGCCATGAAGGGCGGCATCGGCACCGCCTCGGTGACGGTGGACGGCGTGACCGTCGGTGCGATCGTCGCCTGCAATGCGCTGGGCGACGTGATCGATCCCGACACGGCGCAGGTGCTCGCCGGCGCGCGCACGGAGGACGGCCGCCGCCTGCGCGACACGCGCCAGGCCTTGCTGCAGGGCGAGCTGCCCCGGCCCATCCTGGCGGGCAGCAACACCACGATCGGCGTGATCGCCACCGATGCGGTGCTCACCAAGATGCAGGCCGCGCGGCTCGCGCTGCAGGGACACGACGGGCTGGCGCGCGCGATCAATCCGGTGCACACGCTGTCCGACGGCGACACCCTGTTCGCGCTGGCCACCGGCGCCAGCGGCCGCAGCCTCGGCATGATGACGCTGGGCACCATGGCCGCCGAATCCTGTGCCCGCGCCGTCGTGCGTGCCGTGCGCGCAGCGCGCGGCCTCACCCTGGGTGACCTGCACCTGCCGGCCGCCGGCGAGCTCGCATGAAACCGGTGAAGATCTTGCGCCACACCCTCCTGTCCGTCCGCGACATCCTGATTTCCGGCGGCCCGGTGCTGCTGCTCGCCGTCGGCCTGCTCGCGCTGGCCTACTGGTGGCTGAACCCCAATCCGCCCAAGCGGGTGACCCTGGCCACCGGCGCGCCGCAGAGCGCCTACGAGGAGTTCGGCAAGCGCTACCAGCAGGCGCTCAAGCGCTACAACATCGAGGTGGTGCTGGTGCCCAGCGAAGGCTCGCCGGCCAACCTGCGGCTGCTGCGCGCCGGGCGCGCCGACCTGGCCTTCGTGCAGGGGGGCAGTTCGGATCGCGCCGCCAACGAGGAGAGCGGCATCGAAAGCCTGGGCAGCCTGTTCCTGGAGCCGCTGTGGCTGTTCTACCGCGCCGACGCGGCGAAGAACCTGCCGGGCGGCACCCTCTCCTCGCTCACGCAGCTGCAGGACCTGCGGGTCAACGTGGGCGCGCGCGGCAGCGGCTCGCCGGGCATCATGCGGCGCCTGCTGGAAGCCAACAAGATGGATCCGGCGCAACTGAAGCTGTCGCGGCTGGACCAGACCGCGGCAACGGTGGCCTTCCTCAACGGCGAACTCGACGCGATCGTGTTCGCCTCGGCACCCGAGTCGCTGATGGTGCAGATGCTGCTGCAGACGCCCGGCGTGAAGCTGATGGACTTCAGCCAGAGCGAGGCCTATTCGCGCCGCCTGCGCTTCCTCACGCCGGTGGTGCTGCCGCGCGGCGTGGTGGACCTGGCGAGCGACCTGCCGCCGCAGGACGTGCGGCTGGTGTCCACCACCACCTCGTTGCTGGCGCGCGAGGACACGCATCCGGCGCTGCTGCAGCTGTTCACGCAGGCCGCGCGGGACCTGCACGGCCCGGCGGGCTGGTTCAACAAGGCGGGCAGCTTTCCCAACATGGCCAGCACCGAGTACCCGGTGGCGCCGGAGGCGGAGCGCGCCATCCGCGCCGGCCAGCCCTTCCTGCAGCGCTGGCTGCCCTTCTGGCTGGCCAACCTGGTGGAGCGCATGTGGCTCGCGCTGGGCATCATCCTGGCCTTCCTGCTGCCGCTGTCGCGGGTCGTGCCGCCCCTGTACCAGTTCCGCATCCGCTCGCGCGTGTTCCGCTGGTACGGCCAGCTGCGCGACATCGAGGAACGCCTGCAGGCGCGCCCCGAGGACGCACCGGAGCTCGCGCGCGAGCTGGACACCCTGGACGACCGGGTCGGCCGCATCACGGTGCCCCTGTCGTATGCCGAGGAGCTCTACGCGCTGCGCAACAACATCGACGCCGTGCGGCGCCGGGCGCTGCACGAAGGGTCCTGAGGTCGGTCCAGGCGATCCGGCGCTGCGTTCGTGTCCTGCCCCAGCCGTTTCGCGCAAAAAAAGGCCGGCGGGCTGCTAAGCCGGCCGGCCTGGGCGCAGGGCGGATTCACTCAGCCGCCACGGCCCTGAAACGAGGCGGTCACCACTCCGGGGCGGCCGATGCGGTCCTTCACCTGCCGCAGCTGGCCTTCGAGCTCGGCCGCCTGCAAGGCGCCCAGGCGGGCGTTCGCGATGTGCCGGCGGGTCTCCACCGGGAGGGTCTCGGTGTTCTTGCCGTTCCACTCGCTGCGGCCCTTGCTGGACAGGTTGTAGTAGATCGAGACGCCTTCGCGCAGCTTGATGGCACGCTGTTCCGGCGTGAGGTCGAGGTCGGCGATGCGCTTGGCGCTCCAGACGGCCGCGTCCTTCAGGTGCATGGCCGCGGCGTGCACGGCCTGCACGGGATCGGTGGGATCGGTCAGGCCGATGGCCTTGGCGGTGGCGGGTTCGAACTGCGCGATGCCCAGGTTGGGCGTGCCGTCCTTGCTGGCGCCCAGGCGCGGGATCCACGAGGTCTCGGCATTGATGATGCCGTACACGTCACGGTAGCTCAGCCCCACTTCTTCCAGGCCCGCGCGCTTGGCGGCGGAACGCACCAGCAGCAGGCGCGACTGCGGATCCGGCGTCTTCAGGACGTTGCCGGCATAGCGCACCGGCAGCCAGGTCAGTTTCTGGCGCAGCTGCTCGTAGTAGTTGTCGACCTTGAAGTTGAAGGGCGACACGGCCGCCGCCTGCGGGGAAGGGGCCAGGGCAATCTGGGGCTGCGGCACGACCTCGGTCACCCTGCCGGCCTGCAGCCGCTGAGCCAGCGTGTCGGACGCAGGCGCCGGAACGTGGCCCATCGACCCCGTGACGCCGACGGCCACCAGGCCGGCCAGCATCAAGGCGTTGTGAACGGAAGCCACGTGCGAAGCGATGCGCTCTTTCATCCCTGAGGTCCCCTGCTTGAAATTGCGAACAAGTCCTACAGAGCGCGAGGTGTCAGCGGAAGTTCGTGCTGTTACAGCATCCCGTCCTACATCGGCGTCAGACGTGAAAAACTCATGTGCTCCGGAACGATGAGCCAGGTGTTTGCGTGAATATTCACGGGGCGCCGAGGGCAGTGCGGATGGCTCGGCAGCGGTCGTTCGTCAGGCTTGGCAGGCTTGGCAGGCACTTTGTATACATGTATAAATGCATCCATGCCTGCCTCATCCATGACCCAGACGACGTCCTCCGCGGTCACGCAACTGCTCAGGCAGTCGCTTGATCGCGGCCGCTGGGCTTCGGGCGCGCCGCTGCGCCAGGAGGAGATCGCGGCAGAGCTTGGCGTCAGCCGCGTTCCCGTGCGCGAGGCGCTGTTCCAGCTGCAGGCGGAGGGCCTGTTGCGGATGGTTCCGAACAAGGGCATGTACGTGCGCACGGCCAGCGCCGCCGACCTGCGCGAATGGTTCCGCCTGCGCCGGCTGATCGAAAGCGACGTGCTGGAAGAGGCGGTGCCCCTGCACACTCCGGCGACGATCAACCGGGCTGAGACGGTGCAGGCCGCGCTAGACAAGGCGCAGGCGGTGGACGACTGGATCGCGGGCGATCGCGAGTTCCACGAGGCGCTCTATGCCCCGGCGCAGCGCCCCGAGTCGCTGGCGATCGTGCGCCGCCTGCGCTTCCTGGTGGACCGTTTCTATTTCGCGAAGATGAAGCCCGGCACGCGGGCGCACGGCTGGGCCGACGAGCACCATGCGCTGGTGCGCGCGGTGCGAAGGCGCGATGCGAAGGGGGCCGTCAAGGTGCTGCAGGCGCACCTGGCCGCCACCGAGCGCAGCGCGCTCGCGGCGCTGGCGAAGGGCTGAAGGAGCACACCATGGCCACGTACGGATGCAGCGTCGAATGGTCGCGCGGCGATGCCGCATTCAGCGACCTGCAGTACAGCCGCGCGCACACCTGGCGCTTCGACGGCGGCGCCGTGGTGCGCGGCTCCAGTTCTCCGCACTCGGTGCGGGTGCCCTTCTCGGATCCCGGCGCCGTGGATCCGGAAGAGGCGCTGGTCGCGGCCGTGTCCAGCTGCCACATGCTCTGGTTCCTGTCGCTGGCGGCCGAGGAGGGTTACGTGATCGACAGCTACAGCGACAGCGCCCGGGCGAGCATGGGCCGCTTCCCGGACGGCCGGCGCGGCCTGACCGAGATCGTGCTGCGGCCGCTGGTGGTGGTGTCGGGGGGCAGGACGCCCGACGATGCCGCTCTCGACGCCCTGCACCATGCCGCGCACGCCCGTTGCGACATCGGCAACTCGGTCCGCGGCGAGGTGCGCGTGCAGGGAAGCTGGCGCATGGCCGGCGCCGGGGCCAGCTGAGTGGCGCGCGGCGGTCGCCAGCACTACCACGTGTACGTGGTGGAACTGGACGACCGGGTCTGGAACAACGCGCGCTTTCGCCGCTGCAATCCCGACTACCGGCTCGGCATGCCCTTCGTCTACGTGGGCATGACGGGACTCGACCCGGACCTGCGCTTCGACCGCCACAAGGCGGGCATCCAGTCCAACAGCTTCGTGCAGGACCACGGCGTGCGGCTGCGGCCGGACCTCTATGCCATCTACAACCCCATGCCCTATCGCGCCGCCTGCGAGATGGAGGTGGAACTGGGCATCGCCCTGCGGGAGAAGGGCTACGGGGTGTGGCAGGCCTAGTTCGGCGCGTGGCGATCAGGCGTCCGGCGCCGCCGGCGGCGGCGCCACGAAACGCTGCAGCAGCGGCCCCACGATGTCCAGAGGCAAGGGAAAGACGATGGTGGAGTTCTTGTCCGCCGCGATGACGGTCAGGGTTTCGAGGTAGCGCAATTGCAGGGCCTGCGGCTGCTTCGCCAGGATCTCCGCGGCTTCCGCAAGCTTGTGCGAGGCCTGCAGCTCGCCCTCGGCATGGATCACTTTGGCGCGGCGTTCCCGCTCCGCCTCCGCCTGCCGGGCGATGGCGCGGATCATGGTGTCGTTCAGGTCGACATGCTTGATCTCCACGTTGGTCACCTTGATGCCCCAGGCATCGGTCTGCGCGTCCAGGATCTTCTGCACGTCCAGGTTCAGGCGCTCGCGTTCGGACAGCATCTCGTCGAGTTCATGCTTGCCCAGTACCGCCCGCAGCGTCGTCTGCGCCAGCTGGCTGGTCGCCTCGAGGAAGTGCTCCACCTGGATGATGGCGCGCTCCGGATCCACCACGCGGAAGTACAGCACGGCGCTCACCTTCACCGAGACGTTGTCGCGCGAGATCACGTCCTGGCTGGGGATGTCCATCACCACCACGCGCAGGCCCACCCGCACCATCTGCTGGATGCCCGGGATCAGGATCACCAGGCCGGGTCCCTTGACCTTCCAGAAGCGGCCGAGCTGGAACACGACGCCGCGCTCGTATTCGCGCAGGATGCGCAAGGCCGACATCGCGAACAAGATCGCCAGCAGCAGCAGCGCGCCGAAACCGAGGCCTCCAACCATGTCGTTCTCCTTGTGTTGCCGGCCGCTTCAGGCGGCCACCACTTCCAGCGTGCCGTCGTGCCGCGAGGTCACCCGCACCCGGTCTCCCGCCTGCAACTGCTGCGGGCCGCGCACTTTCCAGTGTTCGCCCTGCACCAGGGCCCAGCCCTGGCCGCCCGCGTACTCCAGCAGTTCGCCGGCGGCCCCCACGAGCGTCTGCGCGCCGGTGCGCACCGGCCTGTTGCGGGCGCGGGCCGCCATGCTCGCCAGCAGCAGCAGGAAGCCGGCGGAGGCCAGCGCCAGCAGCCCGACCAGGGGCAGCGGCACGCCCCAGCCGGGCGAGTCAGTGTCGATCAGCATCATGGCGCCGAAGGCGAAGGCGATCACGCCGCCCAGCCCCAGCACGCCAAAGCTGGGCATGAAGGCCTCCGCCACCAGGAAGGCCACGCCCAGCAGGATCAGGCTCAGCCCCACGTAATTCACCGGCAGCATCTGCAGGGCGAACAGCGCCAGCAGCAGGCAGATCGCGCCGACCACGCCCGGCGCCACCATGCCCGGATTGCTGAACTCGAAGACCAGGCCGTAGATGCCGATCATCATCAGCAACAGCGCCAGGCTGGGATTGGCGATGGTCGACAGCACCCGGCTGCGCCAGTCCTCCTCGAAGGGCACGACCGGCGCGGCGCGCGTCTGCAGCCGCCGCACGCCGGACTGCAGGCGCACCTCGCGGCCATCCAGTTGCTGCAGCAGATCGGGCAGGTCGCGCGCGACCACGTCGACCACCCGCAGCTGCAGCGCCTCGCTCGCCGACAGGCTCACGGCCTCGCGCACCGCGCGTTCCGCCCACTCGGCATTGCGCCCGCGCAGCTGCGCCAGGCTGCGGATGTACGCGGCCGCATCGCCGATGCGCTTGGCTGTCATCGCGTCGCCCGGATCCGCTGCTGCGCTCGCGCCGGCGCCCGAGGCCGGCTTGGCCGGCGGCAGCGGGTTGGCGGGCTGGCCGCCGCCCGGCATGCCGATGGCCACCGGTGTTGCCGCGCCGAGATTGCTGGCCGGCGTCATCGCCGCCACGTGGCTGGCATAGAGGATGTAGGTGCCGGCACTGGCCGCGCGCGCGCCACCGGGCGCGACGAAGGTGGCCACCGGCACGGTCGCGGCCAGGATGTCCTTGATCATGCTGCGCATGGCCTGGTCGAGCCCGCCGGGGGTGTCGATCTGCAGGACGAGCAACTGCGCCTGCTGCTGGCTCGCGGCCGCCAGCCCGCGGCGCAGGTAGTCCGCGGTTGCCGGCCCGATCGCGCCGTCCACCTGCAGCACCAGCACCGGGGCGCTGGTGACAACGTCGCTCCGGGCCCAAGGCATGGCAAGCACCAGGGCCAGCAGACAGACCAGGCGGCACGCTGCGCAGCGCATGCAGGGAGTCTAGGCCGTGTGCCGCCGCCGTCAACAGCGGCCCTGCCAGCTCTCGCAGCCTGCCCGCCGCAGCATCGCGGCGCGAGCGCGGTGCGGGCCCGATTCCCCGATGAGGAAAGGCCCGCGGAAGCGGGCCTCTCGGGCGGGAGGTGGCCCGGCTCAGTGGTCCATGGGCCCGTGGCTCGGGTGCGAGAACCTGTAGACGCTGTCGTCGGCGGGGCCGCTGACTTGCAGCACGGCGCCGGCGCCCTTGGCCACGCGGGACAGCGCATGGTCGACCATCAGGTACTTGCCGGGGTATTGCACCTTGAAATCGACGATGGTCGCGCCGCCGGCCGGCACCAGCGTGGTCTGCACATTCTCCTTGACGGTGTTGGTGGCGCCTTCGCTGTACACCTTGTCGAAGATCTCGCCGATCACGTGGAACGACGACACCTTGTTGGGCCCGCCGACGCCGAAGTACACGCGCACCGTCTCGCCCGCCTTGGCGGTCATCTGGTGCTCCTTGGTGAGCGCGCCCACGGCCCCGTTGAACAGGTAGTAGGTGGGCAGTTCGTCCGCAGCCTTCTCGGGGCTGTACGCGTGGTGGCCCTTGGTGCCGAAGGCGTGGTCCGTGTACAGATCGCCCTGCATCACGTAGAACTCCTTGTCGACCTTCGGCAGGCCCTTCTCCGGCTCGACCAGGATGAGCCCGTACATGCCGGCCGAGATGTGGTGCGCCACCGAGGGCGTGGCGCAGTGGTAGACGTAGAGGCCGGGGTTGAGCGCCTTGAAGGTGATGGTCTTGGTCTCGCCGGGCGCCACTTGCGTGTGTTCGCCGCCACCGAGGCCGCCGGTCACCGCGTGCAGGTCGATGGAGTGCACCGCCTTGCTGTTCGCGTTGTTCGTGAGCTTGACTTCCACCGTGTCGCCCTTCTTCACGCGCAGCATGGGACCGGGCACCTTGCGGCCGAACGTCCAGTAGGTGAAGGTCGTGCCGTCGTCCAGCTTGCCCTCGAGCTCCACGGTTTCGATGGCGTACTTCACGAGCTGCGGCGCGCGCGCGCCGAGCGGCTTCGGCACGGCGTTCGGGTCCTGCGACACGCTCACCGCATTGGCGGCGGCCGGCGCGATCGGCGCGGCGGTCGAGGCGCCGAGGATCGCGGTGGCCTTGGCAGCGGGCCTGGCGGCAGCGGACGCATCCGCCGGGCCGGTCACTTCCAGCACGCCTTCCATGCCGATCTGGCGATGGCCCGGGATGGAGCAGTAGTAGCTGAACTTGCCGGACTGGGTGAGCTTGAGCGTCACCGTCACGGGGCCGCTCTTGCCGGTGAACTTGGGCGACTTCACGTCGAGTTCCGGGAACACGATGTCGTGCTCGGCCCCTTCGCCGCTGGACACTGTGAGCACGATGGTGTCGCCCACCTTGCCGCGCAGGACGGGGTTCGCATGGCCCTGGTCGTCCAGGTACACCATCTTGCCGCCGGACATGCCGGTCTTCAGCGCGACCTTCTGCACCGCCTGGGCGGTTGCGGCGGGCGTGGCGGCGGCGGCGACGGCCTGCTGCTTGGCGATAGCGGTCGCGCCGACGGAGCCGATGAAGGGCGACGCTGCGAACAGCAGCGCGACGGCGAACGGGACGGGTGCAATGGCACGGTGGAACATCTTGGCTACCTGCTTTCTTTTCATCTTTCGCGGGCACGGTCCCCGCGGGACCAACGAGCTCTGGGCTGTTGAAAAGAATGTAGGTTCGTGCCGTCGGTGCGGTTTTGATGCAGCGCAATGCAAAGGTGCATCTCATTTGCACCTTTGATCTGGATCAGGTCAGCCGGGCTTGCCGTCGACGCGCGCACGCGTCAACACCGTCCAGTACGTGACGAAATAGAGGGCGAATCCGGCCGACCAAAGCAGTGCCGAGGCGAGCACCGCATGGACCGTCCAGCCCGGAACGGCGAGCGGGACCAGCACCCGCACGAAGGCGGCGAATGCGACGAGCCCGTAGCAGGCCACGTCGGTAACGCCGGCGCGCAGTGGCCGCCCGGTGTGGCCGCGCGCGGTGCGGGTCATCATGCCGATGACCAGGCCGCCGACCGCGCCCACGGTGAGCGCGTGCGTCGCCGCCGAGGGAAGGATCCAGCCTGCGGCCGCCAGCGCGCGCAGCGCCAGGTGCGCGGGGATCCAGGCGTAGGCCAGGTGCAGCACCCACACGAGCGGTTTGCGCAGCGTCGCCCACGGGCGCCAGAGAAGCCAGCGCACTGCGTGCAGCAAGGCCGCCGCCGTTGCGATGGCGCCGACGGCCCAGGCCGAGGCCTGCAGGACGTCGGCCGCGAGCAGCAGCAGCACGGCGCCGAGGGCGCCCTTCTCCACCCACGGATTGCGCTGCGCGTTGGTGCCCGGCACGCCGTTGATCGTGAACATGGGAATGACGCGGCCTCCCATCACGCAGATGATGAACAGCACCACGTCCAGGGCGATCCCGATCCCGGCCCAGGCCGGCACGCTCAGCACGCCCATCTGCCCCAGGTGCACCACCAGCGTGGCCGCCGACAGCAGGAGCAGCAGCGCGACGAAGAAGTAGTTGCGCCGCGTGCCGGCCCGGTAGAACGGGATGCCGAGCGCCACGGCGGCGGCCAGCGGGAACGCCGCATTCACCAGGGCGGAAAGCCAGCCGTAGGGCGTGAGCACCAGGACGCGCGCGGCCAGCCACAGCGCCGCCAGCGCCGCCAGCCGGCCCCCGGTCGGGGTGGGGAGCCCGGTCCAGTTGCGGCCCGCGGTGAACAGGAAACCGACGATCACCGCCAGCACGAAGCCGAACAGCATCTCGTGCGCGTGCCACAGCGGCCCCGGCAGATAGGGCGCGGCCAGGTACCCGTTGAACTGCAGCGCCCACAACAGGATCGACAGCGCCGCGAATCCGCTGGCCAGCAGGTAGAAGGGGCGGAAACCGAGTTGCCACAGGGCGAAGCCCTGGGGCGGGGGCGGCGCCGGCTCCTCGATCGGAAGGAAGGTGGTCATGGAGACTTTCTGGATGGAGCGGCGCCGCCGTGCCGGCGGCGCCACGCGATGGCAGCGCCGGCCATCGTGAGGGCGAACAGAGCGAGGGCCAGCGCATTGCCTGCGGCGCCGTGCGCACGCCAGCGGAGATCGAAGAAGCCGGCCGCCAGCCGCAGCGCCAGCGACAGGTGCAGCACCGCCAGCGGCAGGTAGAACATCGGCCCGTACTGCACCTTGATGCGCGTGACGGCAGGGAGGATCACGGGCGCGTGGCCCATGATCATGCTGACGACGAAGCCGAGACCCAGCGCGTGCAGTGCGGTGTCGCGGGCGGGAAAGCCGAGCGCGGTCGCTGCCCAGGCCACGCCCCCCACGGCGAGCCACGCGTATCCGCCCAGCAGGCACACCGCCATGTAGCGCGAGAGTCCGTCGGCGCGCACCGTGCGGCGTGCGATGTCGAAAGCGAACAGCCACAGCGCCAGCGCGAACAGCGACAGGCCGAACAACACGCCGCCCACGCGGGCCGACAACGAGGAAGCGGCCGCGCCCAGCACCAGCAGCGCCAGGATCGCGAGCAGCGCCGGCTGCGCCCCGGGGCGGCGGCGCATCAGACGCGTCATCTCCAGCCGCTCGGCGGCGATGGTCATCACCAGGAAGGCGAACCACCAGGGAAGCACCGCCACGGCATTGGCGCCCAGCGCGAACAGCACGTTGCCGACGAACCAGGCGGCCGCGCTCACGAGGAGCAGCCCGGTGTGGCTGGCGCGCTGGCGGTGCAACAGCAGGATGTTGACCGCGATGAAGACGGCACCGGCGGCGGCCAGCAGCCAGGCCGCGACCGCATCGGCTCCCCGCAGCAGGGTCAGCGCCGCGAAGCCGCATGCCAGAGGTGTGGCCCATGCAAACCGGCGCTTGGCCGCGACGGCGCGCTCGATGGACACCACCGTGCCCAGGAAGCCGCACATCATCAGCGCGGCATGCGCCAGCGCGGCGCGGCCGAGCCAGGGCGCGTCGGGACTGGCGACCGCCAGCCCCAGACGAAAAAGCCCGCCGGCGATGCCGGCGAGCAGCGAAGAAGCGACACAGGCAACGAGCAGCGCGCCGACCAGGCGGCGCGTGCTCACCAGCCCATGAAGCTGCGGGCTTTGGCGCTCAGGCGCTGCTGCGTCCATGGCGGTTCCCAGACCAGTTCGACGTGGATCTTCAGGTCCGGCGGCAGCGCCTTGTCCAGCGCGTCCTCCACGTCCTCGACGATGATGTCCGTCACCGGGCAGGCTGCGGAAGTCATGGTCAGGTCCACGTCCAGGCGGCCGTCGGCCACCTTCACGCCGTAGACCAGCCCGACGTCGACGATGTTCATCGCCACTTCGGGATCGACCACGCTCTCCAGCGCCTGGACGACGATGAGCAGCAATTCCGGCGGTCCGGTGTAGGGGAAGCGTTGTTCGCTCATGCCGGGCCCCCGGGACGTTGTGCGCCCTTGGGCTGCGCGTGGAGGTCGATGAACAGCATGCGGGCGAGCTGGTTGCGGTTGTTCACCAGGTCTTCCACGGTGTAGCGGTCCAGCACGGCGTAGAAGGCGGTGACCGCCTCGCCCAGCACGCCGCGCAGGCGGCAGTTGGGGGCGATGTGGCAGTCGCCGCCGGACTCGCCGAAGCATTCCGCCACCGCGTCCCCGCCTTCGGCGGCGCGCACCACCTGGCCGACACGGATCTTCTGCGGCAGTTCGCCCAGCTCCAGCCCGCCGCCCTTGCCGCGCACGTTGGCCAGCCAGCCCTGCTTGCCGAGGAAGTGCACCACCTTCACCAGGTGGTTCTCCGACACGTCGAAGGCCTGCGCGACCTGCGCGATGGTCGCGCGCTGTCCCGGCTGCACGGCCAGGTAGATCAGCACGCGCAGGCTGTAGTCGGTGAAAGTGGTGAGCTTCATGGCTTTTGAACCTTAATGGCCGGCAGGGGCCGGCCATTGACCAGGATCAGCTTCGTGCCGGAAGCTCCCCGCCGGTCGTCACCCTCTGCCGGGCCTTGCCGCCGCCCAGCAGCCGCAGGGCATAGAGGGCCAGGAACAAGGCGCCGATGGCGAACAGGATGTCGCCGGGGACGCGCAGCCACACCAGGGTTTCCATCACGCCGGAGTGGATGATCTCCGGCGAGCGGGCGTACCACAGGCCCTTGGTGATGCTGGCGTAGGCCTGGTAGATGCCGGCGGGCAGCAGCGACAGGAACACCATCATGGCCAGGCCGATGTTCAGGCCCCAGTAGGCGGGCTTGAGCAGGCTGTCGGCGTGCAGGTTGCGGGCATACAGGCCGCGCAGGCAGAACAGCATCAGGCCGATGCCCAGCATGCCGTACACACCGAAGAGCGCGGCGTGGCCGTGGGCGGCGGTCATGTTCAGGCCCTGCACGTAGTACAGCGAGGCGGGCGGGTTGATGGCGAAGCCGAGCAGGCCGGCACCGACGGTGTTCCAGAAGCCGACGGCCACGAAGCACAGCACCGGCCACTTGTACGCGGCGAGCCACGGCGTGCCTTGCGAACGCTTCCAGGTCTGCAGGGCTTCCAGGCCGATCAGCGTCAGCGGCACGACTTCCAGCGCGGAGAACACGGCGCCGACGGCGATGATGGACGTGGGCGTGCCGGTCCAGTACAGGTGGTGCAGCGTGCCCAGGATGCCGCCGAACAGGAACACGATGGTCTCTGCCACGATGGCGCGGTTGGCGCTGGAGGCGCGCACCAGGCCCAGCTTGGTGAAGATCAGCGCGATCACGGCGGTGGCGAACACTTCGAAGAAGCCTTCCACCCACAGGTGGACCAGCCACCAGCGCCAGTATTCGACCATCGAGTAGTGGGTGTTCTGGCCCCACACCAGCGAGGTCGCGTAGAAGCCGCCGATGCAGGTGGCCGACAGGAACACCATGGCGATCAGGCCGCGGGACTCCGAAGGCGTCTTGAGCGCCGGCCACAGGGCTCGGCCGAGCAGCACGGCCCACAGCAGCAGGCCGACGAACAGCAGGATCTGCCAGACGCGGCCCATGGAGGTGAATTCCAGGCCCTGGTTGCCGAGCCAGAAGCTGAAGTCGGTGCCGTTGCGTTGCAGCGTGCCGAGCCAGCCGCAGGCGGTGGAGCCGACGACGATCACCAGCAGTGCGTAGAACAGGAAATCGGCGCCGAGCTTCTGGAACTTCGGCTCCTTGCCTCCCAGCAGCGGCGCGATGTACAGGCCCGTGGCCAGCCAGGCGGTGGCGATCCAGAAGATGCCGACCTGGGTGTGCGCGGTGCGGCTCACCACGTAGGGGAGCACCTCGGCAAGCGGAATGCCGAAGAAGGACTGCCCCTCCACCGCGTAGTGCGCGGTGACGACGCCCATCACGATCTGCAGCAGCATCAGGCCGATCACGACGAAGAAGTACTTGCGCGTGGCCAGCATCGACGGCGTGGCCTTGACGCCCAGCAGCGGGTCGGACTTGGGCGGGACGGCTTCCTCTTCGTGCTTGCCGGCGCCGTGCAGCCACAGCATGGCGGCGATCGCGGCCAGGAGAAGGATGACGGAGGCCATCGACCACATGGCGGCCGAGGTCGTCATGGTGTTGCCCACCAGCGGCTCGTGCGGCCAGTTGCTGGTGTAGGACAGGCCCGTTTCCTCGGGACGGTCGGTGGCGGCGGCCCAGGCGCTCCAGAAGAAGAACGCGGTGAGCGCCTCGCGATCGGCCTTCGTCTGCACCAGGCCTTCGCTCATCGCGTACTGGTCGCGCAGCTTGGCGAGCGACGGGTCGTTGCCGAACAGGCTTGCGTAGTGATCGGCCGTCTGCCGGATCGCCTGCGCACGCAGCTCGCTCACGGTCACCTTGCCGGTGGCCGCGTCGTACGTGTTGCGGCGCATCTCGTCCTTCAGGGCGCCGGCGACGGCGCCCTGCTCGGTGGCCGTCAGCGCGGACGCATCCTTGGCGATCGTCTTGGCGCGCAGGGTCTGCAGCGCCGTGGCTTCACGGTGCAGCCAGTCGGCCGACCAGTCCGGCGCGACGTAGGCGCCGTGGCCCCAGACGCTACCCTGCTGCTGGCCGCCGCTGGCGAGCCAGACCTGCTGGCCGCGCTGGACCTGTTCACCGGTGAACAGGACCTGGCCGCCGCTGGTGACGACCGCGCTGGGAATCGGGGGGGCCGTCAGGTAGATCTGCCAGCCGAGGTAACCGAGGAGGCCGAAGGACAGCACGAAGATCAGTGCCAGCCAGCGCCAGAGGGGATTGTTGCTTCTCATGATGGTGTTTCCTGCTTGGATCCGTAGGTGCGCGTTCAGCCTCCGCAGCCGCCGCCGCAGCAGCTGCCGGCGCTGTCCGCGGCCGGTGCGTCCTGGGTGCGGGTGATGGCGACACGCCAGAGGTCCGGGCCGTTTTCCAGGTAGTCCCAGGTGAACTGCCCGGGCATCTGGGCGTTGAACTGGTAGTACAGCGGGCGCGGATCGTGGTCGTTGACCAGCTCCAGGGCCTGGCCGGCGGCCAGGCCGCTGAAGGTGGAAAAGATGAGGGGATGGCGGTCGCGCGGCGCGATGGTGCGCACGTCGATGCGGGATGCGGTCATGGTCATGCGGACTCCTCTTTGCTTAAAGGTGTATTTGGAATGCACCTATTGTTCGAGGACCCGTCCCGAGGGGGTTTGACGCAGATCAAGGTTCGGCGCCGCAGCGGGCGCGGTGACGGACGCGGGCGCGCCGCGGACGCCTCAGGCGCTGGAGCTGTTGCGCCAGGCCGCGCGGGCGACGGCGTCGAGGGCGCCTTCCACCACGGGGTGCGCGGACACCAGGCGCAGGCTGCCCTGCGCCATCATGGAATGGAGCTTGCGGCGTGTCATCGAGCGGGTGGCGCCGCTCGCGTGCGCGAACATGAACAGCAGCCCGTGCGGGCTGGCCCAGGTGAGCTGCCAGCGCTCCCAGCCGGCGCCGAGCAGATCCACGTAGGCGCCGATCTCCAGCTCCGGCGGGGGCAGCGTATCGTGCTCCGATGGCGGGGCGTCGATCGGCCGGGCCGATTCCGGCACGAAGCCGGACTCGTGCATCTCCAGTGGCGCCAGCCAGGTGTTCACCTTGTCCGGCAGCGGTTCCGGCTCGGCCTCGGAGGCACGCAGCGCAGTGCCGGTCGCCGAGGACAGTGCCAGGTCGCGCAACGCCGACAGCAGGTTCTGCCAGCGGTCCGTGTCGGCCGGCAGGTGGTCGATGCTGGCCAGGCCGGCATCGATGCGCTCGACCAGCGCGCGCTGGTGCGCCGCGACGCGCGCGGCCAGCGCGGGTTGCACGCTCCAGAGCACCGTCCGCACCACCCAGCCGCAACCACCGGGGTCTTCGGCGCCGGTGGTGTCCATCAGGCGGGCCTGCGCCATCACCTGGGTCCATGGCCCCGTCAGGAACGCCAGGGCCTCGCGGGGCGCCTGGGCGGCATCGGGACGTTCCAGGATCTGGCGCGCCAGGCGCTCGGCCAGCAGGTTGCGCTGCTCGGCGCGCATCAGGGCCCGTACCGCCCGCTCGCGGTTGCGCCGCGTGCGCGGCTGCGCTTCGTCCCAGGCTTCCTGCAGCGCCGACACGGCGATCTCGAAGTTCTCGGGGCCGCCGCCACCGGCATCCAGCAGCGCTTCGGTCGCCTGCTGCAGTCCTTCCATGAAGCCTGCGAAACCGGGCTCGTCCGCCGAGCTCCACGCCAGGCTGCGCTGCGTGATCTGCTCCAGCAGCTGCCGGGCCGGATGGTTGCGATCGCTGAAGAAGCGCGGGTCCCCCAGCGCCAGGCGCAGCAGCGGCGGCTCGAGGTCCCGCACGACGTCCCGAACGGCCGGCAACAGGCGCGGGTCCTCCGCGAGGTTGTCGACCAGCAGGTGCACGACTTCCAGTCCCAGGGCCTGCGCCGGACGCCTGGCCTCGTCGCGCAGGGCCGCGCGGAAGGCCGCCAGGCTGTCGCGCCCCCGCCCGGGCATCGCGGCCTGGCGCTGGCGCAGCTGCAGCAACAGCTGGTCCACCTTGCGCATGTCCTGCACCATCTCCAGCGCCGCCGGCAAGGTATGCGAGAAGTCGCTCTCGCCGAAGACGGCCACGGCTTCCTCGCCGTCCCCGGCATCGCCGGCCAGCAGCTTGCGCAGTTCGCGGATCGTCAGTTGCGTCGCGCGCGCCGCCGCGTCCTGCGGCGCCACCGCGTCCAGGTCGATGTCGGGCGTGACCGCGACGGCGGGCTGCAGGCGCAGTGCCACCGCGTCGTAGGCCTGCGCGAGATCGGGCGCCATCAGCGGCGGCAGGTAGCGAATCCAGCGACGGCGGACCGCGGGCGCCACGGGGCTCTGCCGCACCAGCCGGTAGACGCTGCGCACGTACACCTCGGGGCGCAGGGGATGGCGGTGCGGCCCGCCGGCGGGCGTGAGTTCGGCCGCCGCGAGCAGCGCTTCCAGCCGGGCGAGCTGCGGGCGGACCGCCGCTTCGAGTTCGTGCGCGGCGCGAACCAGGTCCGCGTTGTCCTGCAGCTGATCGTCGCCGAGCAGCGGCAGCGCATCGAAACCGAGGTTGGGTGCGCGGCCGCCGGCGATCGCGTGCGCGAACTCGGCGAGCAGCGCCTGCGGGAAGGAAACGGTCAGCACCTGCTGCTGGTCCTTCAGCACGCCGATCGCCTCCAGCAGCAGGCCGCGGTCCACCACGTCGGCGATGCGCGCCGCGGTGGCCGGCAGATCGCGCAGCGCCCGCGCCAGCGTGGCCTGCATCAGGCCGGCGCCGGCGGCGGCGGCGTCCTTGATGCAGGCACGGTAGAGCGACTGGTACTGCGGTTGCTGCGAGTCGCCGCGCATGGCGGCCCGTCTCCTCGGTTTACTTCAGGGCTTTATAGCGCACGCGGTGGGGTCTTGCACCTTCCTCGCCCAGGCGCTTGCGCTTGTCGGCTTCGTATTCCTGGTAGTTGCCGTCGAAGAAGACCCACTTGCCTTCGTCTTCCGCCGCCAGGATGTGCGTGGCGATCCGGTCCAGGAACCAGCGATCGTGGCTGATCACCATGACGCTGCCGGCGAACTCCAGCAGCGCGTCTTCCAGCGCCCGCAGGGTTTCCACGTCGAGGTCGTTGGAAGGTTCGTCCAGCAGCAGCACGTTGCCGCCCTGCAGCAGGGTCTTGGCCAGGTGGAGCCGGCCGCGCTCGCCGCCGGAGAGCATGCCCACCTTCTTCTGCTGGTCGCCGCCGTTGAAGTTGAAGCGGCCGCAGTAGGCGCGGCTGGCCATCTGGAACTTGCCGATGTTGATGATGTCGAGGCCGCCGGAGACGTCCTCCCACACGGTCTTGTCGTTCGCCAGTTCGTCGCGGTGCTGGTCGACGAAGGCCATCTGCACCGTCTTGCCGACCTTCACCTCGCCCGCATCGGGTTTCTCCTTGCCGGAGATCATCTTGAACAGTGTCGACTTGCCGGCGCCGTTGGGTCCGATGATGCCGACGATGGCACCCGCGGGCACCTTGAAGCTCAGGTTGTCGATGAGCATGCGGTCGCCAAAGGACTTGCTGACGTTCACGAACTCGATCACCTCGTGGCCCAGGCGCTCGCCCACCGGGATGAAGATCTCGTTGGTCTCGTTGCGCTTCTGGTATTCGTAGTCGGACAGCTCCTCGAAGCGGGCCAGGCGCGCCTTGCTCTTGGCCTGCCGGCCCTTCGGATTCGAGCGCGCCCACTCCAGTTCCTTCTTCATGGCCTTGGTACGGGCGTCCTCGGTGCGCTGCTCGGTTTCCAGGCGCGCTTCCTTCTGCTCCAGCCAGGTGGAGTAGTTGCCCTTGTAGGGAATGCCACGGCCGCGGTCCAGCTCCAGGATCCACTCGGCCGCGTTGTCGAGGAAGTAGCGATCGTGGGTGATGCCGACCACGGTGCCGGGGAAACGGGCCAGGAACTGCTCCAGCCATTCGACGGATTCGGCGTCCAGGTGGTTGGTGGGTTCGTCGAGCAGCAGCATGTCCGGCTTGGACAGTAGCAGGCGGCACAATGCCACGCGGCGCTTCTCGCCGCCGGACAAGTTCTTGATCGTGGCTTCCCACGGCGGCAGGCGAAGCGCGTCGGCGGCGATCTCCAGCAGGTGCTCGCCGCCGCTCTCCGCGCCGGCGGCGGCAATGACCGCTTCCAGCTTCTGCTGCTCCTCGGACAGCTTTTCGAAGTCCGCGTCCGGTTCGGCGTAGGCCGCATAGACCTCCTCCAGCCGCGCCTTGGCATTCATCACCTCGCCCATGCCGCCTTCCACCGCCTCGCGCACGCTCTGCTCGGGGTCGAGCTGCGGCTCCTGCGGCAGGTATCCGATCTTCAGGCCCGGCATGGCGATGGCTTCGCCCTCGATCTCCGTGTCGATGCCCGCCATGATCTTCAGCAGCGTGGACTTGCCCGAACCGTTGAGGCCCAGCACGCCGATCTTGGCGCCGGGGAAAAAGCTGAGCGAGATGTCCTTCAAGATCTGCCGCTTGGGCGGCACGATCTTGCTGACGCGGTTCATGGTGTAGACGTACTGGGCCATAGGAGTTTTCAGCGGGAAACCGCCGATTATCCCGTATGACGAAATGCGGCTGCGGCCGCAGAGGCCTCAGCCTTTCTTTTCGAGGCTGTTCTTCAGGGCGGCCTGGGCCACCTGGTCGAGCGCTTCATCGACCACCGGGCGCTCGGCGACGATGCGCAGGTGGTCGGTCGCGCGCAGCCGGTCCAGAGTGCGGCGCGACATCGAGTGGGCGGTGCCGCCCACGGAAGTGAACATGAACAGCGTGGCGTGCGGGCTGCACCAGGTGAGCTGGGCACGCACCCATTCGCCCTTGATCAGGATCTCCACCCAGGTGCCCACGCGCAGGTCCTCGGCGCGGGTGGGCACGGGTTCGCCGGCGGCATCCTCCGCCTGTTCCTCGGCCTGCCGCTGCGCCTGCACTTCCTGCTGCGCCGCCTCGGCCGAAGCCACGTGTTCCACGTCGGTGTCGACGCCGCCGTAGTCCACGTAGCCCGATTCCTGCACCTCCATCCCGTCCAGCCACATTTCCATCTGGCTGTCGGTGAAGCGGGACTCCTCCTTCCACGCGTCGTCGGCAGCCTTCTGCACGACCGCGTCGCGGCCTTCCTGCACGGCGGCCTTGTGCAGCGTGATGAGGTGGTCGAAGAAGCGCTGCGTCAGTTCCGGCGGATAGCCGATGCGTTGCAGTCCCTCGCGCATGCGCTTGAGAAGCCCGGGGATCATCTGCACGAGGCGGCGCGCGCGTCCCCGCTGCGCGGAGCTCTTCTGCACGCTCCAGACCAGGTCGTCGACCAGCGCCCGGTAGCCGTGCGGGTCGACCTCGCCGTCTTCGCAGCTCAGCTGCGCCTCGGCGACCACCTGCGCCCAGGCATTGCGCAGGAAATCGCGCACGAAATCGGCCACGTCCAGGCTCTGCAGCATCTCCAGGAATTCGGCGGCCAGCTTCTGCGCGAGCAGGTTGCGCTGCTCGGCGTGCAGCAGCGCGCGGGCGGCGTCCTCGCGCTTCTGCTTGCTGCCATGGTCCTGGTCGTTCCACTGCTCCTGCAGTTGCTCCAGCAGTTCGCGGAAGGTCTCGGCGTCCACGACCTTGCTCTGCAGCCAGTGGGTGGCGGACTCCACGGACTTCATGAAGCGTTCCCAGCCGGGATCCGTTTCGGACTGGAAGGCCAGGCTGCGCTGCGTGATGCGATCGAGCACCTGCCGCGCCGGATGGTTGCGGTCGCTGAAGAAGCGCGAGTCCTCTTTCGCCAGGCGGTGCACCGCGGATTCCATCGCCTTGAGCTGCCGCTTGAGCGCAGGCAGCAGGCGACGATCGTCCGCCAAGTGGTCGAACATCATGTGCACCACTTCCTCGCCCAGCTGCTCGCCGATGCGCGAGGGGACCGTGGCGGAAGCACCGACCTCGGCCAGCATGTCCACCGGCGCTGCCGGCACGACCGCGGGCTTGGGCCGCTGTTCCAGGCGCTTGACGAGTTCGTCCGTCTTCTTCAGGTCCTGCAGCAGTGCCATCGAGGCCGGCACCGTGTGCAGGAATTCAGCCTTGCGCGGCTGGTCCAGGTCACCCGTCAGCAGCTTGCGCAGGCGGTCCAGGGTCAGCAGTGTCTTGGCCTGGGTGTCCGTCACCGGCTTGCCGCTGGCGCCGGTGCTCTTGTCGATGCGGCCGCCCAGGGGTACCGCCGGCTCGACGCCCGTGGAGCGCAGCCACTCCGACATCTCGCGGTAAAGCCGGCGCAGGTTCACGCCCAGCAAGCCGGCGGCGGGCGTGATGAGTGCTTCGCGCCCGGTGGCGTCGGGCAGGTGCTGCTGCAAGGTGAACTGCAGCGCCCGCACGAACACGTCGGGGCGCACGGGATTGAGCCCGGGCTGGATGGTGCGCCATCCCAGCATGGTGCTGATCAGGGCATCCAGCGCCGGCAGCGTGTCGTCGACGGCGAGCGCGACTTCCTGCTGCGCGCGCGCCAGTTCGATGCTGAGGTCCAGCTTGTCGTCGGCGAACAGCTGCAGGTCCTCGAACCGCAGCACTTCGGCGGTCGTCTGGTCCTTGCCTCCGCCTTCGTAGACGAGGCGCGTGAGTTCCACGACGAAGTTGGCCTTCACCGTCTCGGCGTCTTCCTGCAGCGTCAGGATCGCATTGCGGACGTTGGGCAGCTGGAAGACCGGGACACGGCGCGGGCCGGTGGCCAGCGCGCCGGCCTCCAGGCCCTGCAGGACCTGGTCCATCAGCGTCTCGGACTGCTTCAGCATCGCCGCCAGGCAGTCGCTCAGCGAGGGCTGCATCTGGGTCGGATCGTCCGCGACGCCGAGGCGGAGCTTCATCAACTTGGCCATGTAGGAGGTCTTTCGATTCATTATGGGGGCCTGCCCTACACCGCCAATTTTTGACAGGACGGGTGACACTTTGCGCGCGACAGCCGGTGCGACGGTGCAACGCGAACGGCACGCCCGGCGCAACAACGCCATTCATGAGACAATGGCTTCTCTCGCGGCCTCCAGTTGCCAGCGAGCTCAGCGTTTCCGCTGGGGACGAAGCAGGCCACACGCCCGCTGGCTCCCGACCCACTGCAACTTCATCTGCCTCTCACTGGATCCGGCCCGCGTGGCCCGGAACGGCCGATGCCCCCGCGCCCGGGAAGGCGCTTCTTTGCTCAATGACTTTTGATGAACTGAATCTCGCTCCGGCGCTCCTCAAGGCCGTCCGCGAACAAGGCTACGACACCCCCACCCCCATCCAGGCCCAGGCCATCCCGGCCGTCCTCGCGGGCCATGACCTCCTCGCCGGCGCGCAGACCGGCACCGGCAAGACGGCGGCGTTCACGCTGCCGATGCTGCACAAGCTCACCAAGGGTCAGGGCAAGCTCAACAAGTTCGGCAAGGACGGCATCGCCGCCCTGGTGCTCACGCCGACGCGTGAACTCGCCGCCCAGGTGGAAGAGTCCATCCGTACCTACGGCAAGTACCTGCCGCTGTCCTCCACGGTCGTCTTCGGCGGCGTGGGCATGAACCCGCAGATCGACCGCATCAAGAAGGGCGTCGACATCCTGGTGGCCACGCCAGGACGCCTGCTGGACCTGCAGCAGCAGGGCCACCTGGACCTGTCCACTGTCGAGATCCTCGTGCTCGACGAAGCCGACCGCATGCTGGACATGGGCTTCCTGCCCGACGTGAAGAAGGTGCTCGCGCTGGTTCCCAAGGAAAAGCAGAGCCTCCTGTTCTCGGCCACCTTCAGCGACGAGATCAGCGACCTGGCGCACACGCTGCTGAAGAATCCGCAGAGCATCCAGGTCACGCCGCGCAACACCACGGTGCAGCGCATCACCCAGGTGGTCCACCCGGTGGGACGTGGCAAGAAGAAGGAACTGCTGGCCCACGTGATCCAGGAACACGACTGGTCGCAGGTGCTGGTGTTCACCCGCACCAAGTTCGGCGCGAACAGCGTGGCCGACTTCCTGGTCAAGAAGGGCATCACCGCGATGGCCCTGCACGGCAACAAGAGCCAGACCGCCCGCACGCAGGCGCTTGCCGGCTTCAAGAGCGGCGACATCCGCGCCCTGGTGGCCACCGACATCGCCGCGCGCGGCATCGACATCGACGACTTGCCGCACGTGGTGAACTACGAGATTCCCAACGTGCCGGAGGACTACGTCCACCGCATCGGCCGCACCGGCCGCGCGGGCAAGGAAGGCGCGGCCGTCTCGCTGGTCTGCCTGGACGAGGAAGGCTTCATGCAGGAGATCGAACGCTTCACCAAGCGGGACATCCCGGCGCAGGTGATCGAGGGTTTCGGCCCCGACGCGAACGAGCAGGCCGAACCCATCGCCATGGGCCGCCAGGTGCTGTGGGGCGGCAAGGGCCGCCCGCCGGCGCGCGAGGTGATGAACGCGGCGGCCAAGGCGGCGCGCAGCGAAATGATGCAGCGCATGCGCGACAACAAGGACAAGTCGGGCCAGACCGGCCGGCGCGGAGGCGGCGATGGCCGCACTGCCGAAGGCCGCAATGGCAACGGCAACGGCAACGGCCAGCCCGCACGCAACGGGAGCGGCCAGCAGCCTCGCAATGGCAATGGCAATGGCAATGGCAATGGCCAGCAGGCCCGCAACGGCAACGGCCAAGGCAAGACCCAGCAGCCGCGTCCCGCGCGGCAGCAGAACGCGCGCAATGGGCAAGGCGGCCACGTGTACACCGACGGCAACGGCAACGGCAACGGCCAGCAGCCTCCGCTGCGGGACGAGGATCGGCAGCCGCGCGAGGGCGCGCACAATATCCGCAGCCCCTTCGTGGTGAGGGAGCCCGTTCAGAGGAGCACCGATGGACAACCCGATCCGCTCCGCACCAGCGTCGACAGCATGTCCAAGGGCGGACGGCGCGGCGGCAGCCGCCCGAACCGCACTGGTGGCGGGGGCTACGGGACTCGTGGGCCGGGAAATCCTTCGAGGACTTCTAACCGATGATTCGGTCGCGGCGGTCCACGTGCTGGCTCGCCGCCCGCTGGAACTGCGGCATCCCAAGCTGACGACGCAAGTCGTCGACTTTGCCGCGCTCCCCGCCCTTCCCCGGGTCGACGAGGTCTACCTCGCGCTCGGAACCACCATCAAGGTGGCCGGCAGCCAGCCAGCGTTCCGCGCCGTGGACCACGACGCCAACATGGCGGTCGCCACGGCCGCCCGGGCTGCCGGCGCCGCCCGGCTCGGTCTGGTGAGCGCCATGGGCGCCGACGGCAGATCCTCCATCTTCTACAACCGGGTCAAGGGCGAGCTCGAGGACCATCTGGGTGCCCTGGGCTACGAGGGACTCGTGTTCGCGCGCCCTTCGTTGCTGGTGGGCGATCGCGCGTCGCTGGGCCAACCCGTCCGCCGCGGCGAACGATGGGGTCACGCCGTGGGACGTTGGCTGCAGCCGCTGATTCCGGCGAACTACCGTCCCATCCTCGCGCGCGATGTCGCGCGCGCCTTGTTGTGCGCCGTGCCGTCCGCGCGGGGCACCCAGGTGCTGCCTTCCGGACGCCTGCAGCAGGTGGCGGCGCAGCCCTGAGCCGCGCGATGCTCAGCTGAGGCGGCTGTTGGCCGGCAACGGGTGCGTGACCTGGTTGCGCAGTCCGCGCAAGGCCCAGTCCACGATGGGCGCCATCACGACCCACTGCAGCAGGCGTCCCGGCGAGAAGTGCCGGCGATAGGCGCGAGAACGCATGAACTCGCGCGGATCATGGAACACGCCGAGGTCGCGCACCACCATCAGGTCGCATTCCGTGGGCACGCCGCCCAGGTAGGCGTCCTCCAGGCCGTCCCACAGCATGTGGCCGTTGACGTGGATGCCATAGCCCCACTCCCAGCCGCGGTCGCGCAGGCGCTGTCGCGCCGCCGCCATGCAGGCGGGATCGAAGATGAAGGTGTCGGTGCGCAGCCAGCGGCCATGCAGCCACACCTCCACCAGGGGCCGCGCGGCTTCCTTGAGGCCGGGCGCGACGCCCCTGAGGATCTCGCCGGCCAGCGACACGTAACGGATGCGCGCGGGCAACTGGGCGAGCCGCAACATGGCGACCAGCAGGGTCGCCTTGTCCGGCGCGTCGCCGCAGCCGGCGTCGAACACCTCGCGCGCCGTGTGGGCACGCAGCTTGACGCGGCGGGTGAGGGGCAGGCGCTTGACGTAGCCGTAGATCGCCAGCGCCTTTTCGCGCTCGTTCTTGCAAAGCTGGGTGAGCGCCTGCACCCGCAGGCGCAGCTTGGGGTCCTGCAGGTCCAGCAGCGACGTCGATCGCAGCCAAGGCTGCAGTTGCGGCTCATCGGTTCCCTCGGACACGGGGGAGCGTGCGGACTGTGCCACGGGTAACGACCTTCCCAACGTTTGGTTCTGGCGGCGCCCCTGGAGCGCCAACGCTTGTGACAAAGTGTACTGTCCCGCAGCGCTTCGTTACTAGGAGAGTGGCCTAAGCGTTGTTCAGGCGATTCACCCGGACTCTTTTCCCGCCCCCGCCCCGCTCCCCGGCCTCGGGCAAAAGACGGGCGGGCAGATCGAGCCGCGGCAGCCTCTTGCGGCTGGCCAGGACGGCATCGATGTCGTCCCCCGCACCCGCGATCAGGACCAGCACGGCGCGTTCGGCCTTGGCCGGGTTGCGGGCGATCACCGCGTCGAGCACCGCCCGGTGCAGCGGCAGCGACATGCGCGGACCGTCCTGGCGGCTGGTCGAAATCTCGAAACTGGTGCGCAGCAGGGCGCCGATGGCCTTGCTCATCTGAATCATCATGCGATTGCCGCAGGCGCGCAGCAGCCCCTGGTGAAACCGCAGGTCATAGGTGACGTAATCGCCGCCCTCCTCCACCGCGCGCTTCATGCCGGCGAACGCCGCCTCGATCTCCGCGATGTCCTGCGCTGCGGCGCGTTCGGCGGCCAACCGCACCGCGGCAGGCTCCACCACCCGGCGCAGCTCCTGCAGCTCGCGCAGGAACTCGCGCGTGAGCCCGATGCGCGACTGCCACATGACCACGTCGGGATCGAACCAGTTCCAGTGTTCGGAAGAGAGCACGCGGGTGCCGACCTTGGGTCCCGTGCTCACGAGCCCCTTGCCGACCAGGGACTTGACCGCCTCGCGGATCACGGTCCGGCTCACTCCGAGCTCGGCACCGAGCAGCGGCTCCGGCGGGATGGTCGCGCCGGCCGGATAGCGCCCGGACACGATGGCCTCGCCGAGGTGGTCGACCGTGTTGCCGTAGACGTTCTTGATCATGGGCGGCCCTCCGCCGGGCCATTCATATGACCATATGACCAAGCCTGCATCGGGATCGACCCGCATGCGGGCCGAATCCGGGTGCAATGCTGATGACGCGCCAATTCATTCATGCTACAAGGTCCGTCGCCTTCCGCATCATCCGAGGAACGATGGCCACAGTCGACATCAGAGGAGTGGAGAAGTACTTCGGCACCGCGCACATCATTCGCGGTGTCGACATCTCCATCGAGGATGGACAGTTCGCGGTGTTGGTCGGGCCTTCGGGCTGCGGCAAGTCGACGCTGCTGCGCATGATCGCCGGGCTGGAGCAGATCAGCGGCGGCGAGATCCGCATCGGCGACCGCGTGGTCAACAACCTCACGCCCAAGGAACGGGACATCGCCATGGTGTTCCAGAACTACGCGCTGTATCCGCACATGACCGTGCGCGACAACATGGCGTTCAGCCTGATGCTCGCCAAGCAGCCCAAGTCGGTGGCCGACGAGCGCGTGCGCAAGGCCGCCGACATCCTCGGCCTGGGCGCCCTGCTCGACCGCTTTCCGCGCCAGCTGTCCGGCGGCCAGCGCCAGCGCGTGGCGATGGGGCGCTGCATCGTGCGCGACCCGCAGGTCTTCCTGTTCGACGAGCCGCTGTCCAACCTGGACGCCAAGCTGCGCGTGCAGATGCGCACCGAGATCAAGGAACTGCACCAGCGCCTGAAGACCACGTCGGTGTACGTCACGCACGACCAGATCGAGGCCATGACGATGGCCGACAAGATCGTGGTGATGCGCGACGGCCTGGTGGAGCAGACCGGGACGCCGCTCGAGCTGTACGACCACCCCGTCAACCAGTTCGTCGCCGGCTTCATCGGCTCGCCCGCGATGAACTTCCTGCCGGGCGTGCTGCGGCGCGCCAACGGAGCGGCACGCGTGGAACTCGGGGACGGCCTCTGGCTGCCCGCCCCGCCCGACGTCGCGAGCGCGCAGGATGGCCAGAAGGTGATCTACGGAACGCGGCCCGAACACATGGAACTTTCCGAAGGTGAAGTCGGCGTTCCCACGGAAGTGGTCGTCGTGGAACCGACCGGCGCCGACACGCAGGTCTTCAGCAAGATCGCCGGCGTGGAAGTGACCAGCGTCTTCCGCGACCGGCATGCCTTCCGTCCCGGCGAGATGATCCGGCTGCGGCCGGACCCCACCCGCGCCCACCTCTTCGATGCCGCCAGCGGCGTCCGGCTGGACTCCTGAACGAGCCCGCCGCAGGACCCCTTGCGCTTCCCCTTTGCGTCAACCACAGGAGACAATCTATGACGAACCGTCGCAAGTTTCTGAACCAGGCCTCGGCCGGCGCCGCCGCCGTCTCGCTGCCGCTCCTGTGGCCGGCGAGCGCCCAGGCGCAGTGGAACAACCAGCCCGAGAAAGGCGCGAAGCTGCGCGTGCTGCGCTGGAAGCGCTTCGTACAGGGTGACGAGGACGCCTACATCGCGAACGTCAAGAAGTTCAGCGACAAGTACGGCATCGAAGTGCGGCTGGACAACGAAGGCTGGGAAGACGTGCGCCCGAAGGCCGCGGTGGCCGCCAACACCGGCGCCGGCCCGGACATCATCCTGTCCACCAACGACGACGCCAACCTCTACCCGGACAAGCTGGTCGACATGACCGACGTGGCCGATTACCTGGGCAAGAAGTACGGCGGCTGGTATCCGGCCTGCGAGGCCTACCTGCGACCCGACGGGCGCCGCTGGATCGGCGTGCCGCTGGGCGGCACTGGTTCGATGATGGTCTATCGCGACAGCCAGATGAAGGCGGCGGGCGTCAGCGCCTTTCCCAAGGACACCGACGGCTTCCTGAAGATGTTCCAGGCGCTCAAGGCGAAAGGCACGCCGGGCGGCATGGCGCTGGGTCACGCCACGGGTGACAGCGGCTGGACGCAGTGGCTGATCTGGGCCTTCGGCGCCGCGCTCGTCGACAAGAACAACAAGGTCACCATCAACAGCCCGGAGACGCTCAAGGCGCTGGAATACGGCAAGGAGCTGTACGCCACCTTCGTTCCCGGAACGCTGTCCTGGCTGGACCCGAACAACAACAAGGCCTTCCTCGACGGCCAGGTCTCGGTGACCAACAACGGCATCTCGATCTACTACGCCGCCAAGAACTCCACCGACCCGAAGGTGAAGGACATGGTGGCCGACATCCAGCACGCCACCTTCCCTGTCGGTCCGGTCGGCGTGCCCACCGAGTACCACCTGTTCTTCAACCAGATGGTGTTCAAGCACTCCAAGTACCCGAAAGCGGCCAAGGAGTTCGTGCGCTTCATGATGGAGGAGGAGCAGTACGGTCCCTGGATGCAGGCGGCCGGCGGCTACATTTCGCAGCCGTTGCGCGCGTACGAGAAGAATTCGGTGTGGACCGTGGACCCGAAGAACACGCCGTACCGCGACGCCGTGAAGAACATGCGTCCCGCCGGCTACATGGGCAAGCTGGGCTACGCCTCGGCGGGCGCCCTGGCCGACTTCATCGTGCAGGACATGGTGGCCGAGGCCGTGAGCGGTTCCAAGACGCCGAAGGAAGCGGCGGAACGCGCACAGCAACGCGCCGAGCGCTACTACAAGGTCTGAACCGAAGGCCGACATGCTCCGCCAGCTCCAGAACAGCCGCAACTTCCTCGGGTTGCTTTTCATGCTGCCCGCGGCAGTGCTGCTGCTGCTCTTCCTGACCTACCCGCTCGGCCTGGGCGTGTGGCTGGGATTCACGGACGAAAAGGTGGGGCGTGTCGGCCAGTGGATCGGCTTCGAGAACTATGCCTTCCTGTGGGGAGACAGCGTCACGCGGCTGGCGCTGTTCAACACCCTCTTCTATACGGTGGTCGCCAGCATCATCAAGTTCGCGCTGGGCCTGTGGCTTGCGATCCTGCTGAACGAGCAGATCCCGTTCAAGACCTTCTTCCGCACGGTGATCCTGCTGCCCTACATCGTGCCCACGGCGCTGTCGGCGATCGCCTTCTGGTGGATCTACGACTCGCAGTTCTCCATCGTCAGCTGGACCCTGGTGAAGATGGGATGGATCGACCGCTACATCGATTTCCTGGGCGACCCGTGGAACGCACGCTTGTCGACCATCGCGGCAAACATCTGGCGGGGAGTGCCCTTCGTGGCGATCACGCTGCTGGCGGGCCTGCAGACCATCTCGCCGTCGCTCTATGAAGCCGCGGCCATCGACGGCGCCACGGGCTGGCAGCGCTTCCGGCACGTCACGCTGCCTCTGCTCACGCCCATCATCGCGGTGGTGATGACGTTCTCGGTGCTGTTCACCTTCACCGACTTCCAGCTGATCTACGTGCTCACGCGCGGCGGCCCGCTCAATGCCACGCACCTGATGGCCACGCTGTCGTTCCAGCGCGCCATTCCCGGCGGCGCGCTCGGCGAAGGTGCGGCGATCGCGATCGCGATGGTGCCTTTCCTGCTGGCCTCCATCCTCTTCAGCTATTTCGGCCTGCAGCGCCGTGCCTGGCAGCAGGGAGCCGACCAATGAGCAAGCCCTCCAACGACAGCGAAGGGATGACCTACCTGAGTTCGCTGCCCCGCCGGGTGGTGACGCTCTACGTGCCGCTGCTGGTGTTCGTCATCGTGCTGCTGTTCCCGTTCTACTGGATGGCGATCACGGCTTTCAAGCCCGACAACGAACTGCTGTCGCGCGAAGGCAATCCCTTCTGGGTGATCGGGCCCACGCTCGCGCACTTCGAAAAGCTCTTGTTCAAGACGGCTTATCCGGAGTGGCTGTGGAACACGGTGGTCGTCTCGGTGGTCGCCACTTTCGTGTCGCTGCTCGCCTCGGTCATGGCCGCCTACGCGATCGAGCGCCTGCGCTTCAGCGGCGCCAAGCACGTGGGCCTGTCGATCTTCCTGGCCTACCTGGTGCCGCCCTCGATCCTGTTCATCCCGCTGGCCACCATCGTGTTCAAGCTCGGGCTGTTCGACACGCGCTGGGCGCTGATCCTCACCTACCCGACTTTCCTGATCCCCTTCTCCACCTGGCTTCTGATGGGCTACTTCCGCTCCATCCCGTACGAGCTGGAGGAATGCGCGCTCATCGATGGCGCCACGCGGCTGCAGATCCTGTGGAAGATCATCCTGCCACTGGCGGTGCCGGGGCTGATCTCCGCGGGCATCTTCGCGTTCACGCTGTCCTGGAACGAATTCATCTACGCCCTGACCTTCGTCTCGTCGTCGGAAGTGAAGACGGTTCCGGTCGGCGTCGTCACCGAACTGGTCGAGGGGGACGTTTACCATTGGGGGGCGTTGATGGCGGGCGCATTGCTGGGCTCGTTGCCGGTGGCCGTCATCTATTCGTTCTTCGTCGAGTATTACGTGTCGGGCCTGACCGGCGCGGTCAAGGAATAGACATCCCCATGAAGAGAAAGAAGCCAGAGGAGCTGCGCTCCCAGCAGTGGTTCGGCCGCCAGGACCGGGACGGATTCAACTACCGCAGCTGGGTCAAGGGCAAGGGCGTCCCGCACAACCAGTTCGACGGCCGTCCCGTCATCGGCATCTGCAACACCTTCAGCGAACTCACGCCCTGCAATTCGCACTTCCGCACGCTCGCCGAGCAGGTGAAGATCGGCGTCTACGAGGCCGGCGGCTTCCCGCTGGAGTTCCCCGTGATGTCGCTCGGCGAGACGCTGCTGCGCCCCACCGCCATGCTGTACCGCAACCTGGCCAGCATGGACGTCGAGGAATCGATCCGCGGCAATCCCATCGACGGCGTGGTGCTGCTCATGGGCTGCGACAAGACCACGCCGTCCCTGCTGATGGGTGCTTCCAGCGTGGACCTGCCGACCATCGGCGTCTCCGGCGGACCGATGCTCAATGGCAAGTGGCGCGGCCAGGAGCTCGGCTCGGGAACCAGCGTGTGGAGCATGAGCGAGCAGGTGCGCGCCGGCACGCTGAAGCTGCAGGATTTCTTCGAGGCCGAAAGCTGCATGCACCGCAGCCACGGGCACTGCATGACCATGGGCACCGCCTCGACSATGGCCAGCATGGTCGAAGCGCTCGGCGTGGGCCTGCCGGGAAACGCCGCCTATCCCGCGGTCGATGGTCGCCGCAACGTGATCGCGCGCATGGCGGGCCGCCGCATCGTGGACATGGTGCACGAGGACCAGAAGCTGTCCTCCATCCTCACGCGCGAGGCCTTCGAGAACGCGATCAAGACGCTGGCCGCGATCGGCGGCTCCACCAACGCCGTGATCCACCTGATCGCGATCGCGGGCCGGCTCGGCGTCAAGCTGTCCATCGAGGACTTCGACCGCCTCGGCAGCGAACTGCCCTGCCTGGTGAACCTGCAGCCCTCCGGCAAGTACCTCATGGAGGACTTCTGCTATGCCGGCGGCCTGCCGGTGGTGATGCGCGAGATCGCGCCCATGCTGCACCTTGGCGCCGTCACGGCGAACGGCAAGACCGTGGGCGAGAACATCGAAGGCGTGCAGAACTGGAACACCGAAGTGATCCAGCCACTGTCCGCGCCGTTCAAGGAGAAGGCGGGCATTGCCGTGCTGCGCGGCAACCTGGCGCCGCGCGGCGCGGTGATCAAGCCCTCAGCCGCGACGCCGTCCCTGATGAAGCACCGGGGGCGCGCTGTCGTGTTCGAGAACATCGAGGAGTTCCACACTCGCATCGACGACGAGAACCTCGACGTGGACGAGAACTGCGTGCTGGTGCTGAAGAATTGCGGTCCCAAGGGCTACCCGGGGATGGCCGAGGTCGGCAACATGCCCCTGCCGCCGAAAGTGCTGCGCAAGGGGATCACCGACATGGTCCGCATCAGCGACGCGCGCATGAGCGGCACGGCTTATGGCACCGTGGTGCTGCACACCGCCCCCGAAGCTGCAGCGGGCGGCCCCCTGGCCGTCGTGCGCACCGGCGACTTCATCGAGCTCGATGTCGCACAGCGCCGCCTGCACCTGGACATCAGCGACGAGGAACTGGCGCGGCGGCTGGCCGCCTGGACGCCTCCTGCGCCGCCGCTGGGCAGCGGCTACTGGAAGCTGTACGTGGACCACGTGCTCCAGGCGGACCAGGGTGCCGACCTCGATTTCCTCGTCGGGCGCCGCGGCAGCTTCGTGCCGCGTCCGGACGAGCCGGAGCCCGAGGGCGGCGCCCTCGGCGCCTTCGTTCCGCGCGACAACCACTAGCCCCGTGCGTGCGCTCGTCGCCGTCGACTGGGGCACCTCGTCCCTGCGCGCGGCGTGCATCGCCGGCGACGGGACAGTGCTGGAGCAGCGCGCCAGCGAACGCGGCATCCTGACCGTTCCCGCCGGCGGTTTCCCCGGCGTGCTGCACGAGATGTGCGGCGACTGGCTTGGCGATCCGTCCACCCTGTGCCTCGTGAGCGGCATGGCGGGCAGCCGCCAGGGCTGGCGCGAGGCGGCGTACGTGGCCTGCCCCTGCGGGTTTGGCGAACTGGCGCAGGGCCTGACCTGGATCGAGCCGCGCCGCATCGCGCTGGTGCCCGGCCTCCGTTGCGAATCGCGCGGCGTCCCCGACGTGCTGCGCGGCGAGGAGGTGCAGGCCTTCGGCGCCGCGGACTTGCTGCAGGAGTGCGATGGCTGCTTCGTGCTGCCCGGCACCCACAGCAAGTGGCTGACGCTGCGCGCGGGGCGCGTCGAATCCTTCGCCACGTTCATGTCGGGCGAGCTGTACGCGCTGCTGCGCCAGCACTCCATCCTCGCGCGCATGATGCCGGCCGCGGACGGCGCGCTCGACGAGCCTGCCTTCCTGCGCGGCGTGCAGCAGGCGCAGGACAGCGGCAGCCTGCTGCGCAGCGCATTCAGCGCACGCTCGCTCGCACTGTTCGAGCGGCTGCCGACGACGTCCCTGCCCAGTTACCTGTCCGGGCTCGTGATCGGCGAAGAACTGCGGCTGCGCGACGCCGGGCTCACGGGCGTGGTGCTGGTCGGCAACCCGGCGCTGACCCGACGCTACGCGCTCGCCCTGCGCTCGCTGGGCTGCGCATCGCGCAGCCTCGGCCCCGAAGCCACCTGGCGCGGCCTGTGGGCGCTCGCCCAAACCCTGGAGTCCTGAAGGATGGAAGCCCTGCTCTCCCAAGCGTGGCGGCATGCCCTGGCGCGCTTGCCCCTGGTCGCGATCCTGCGCGGCATCACGCCGGCGGAAGTCGAAGGTGTCGGCGATGCGCTGTGGTCGGCCGGCTGGCGCCTGCTGGAAGTACCGCTCAATTCACCGGATCCGCTGGACAGCATCGCCGCCCTGGCGAAACGCCACCCGCATGCGATCGTCGGCGCCGGGACGGTGCGCACCCCCGCGGAAGTGCGGCAGGTGCACGATGCAGGCGGCCGCCTGGTGGTCTCGCCGCACTTCGACGCCCGCGTGGTCCAGGCGGCGGTGGAGCTCGGCATGATCGCGCTGCCCGGCGTGCTGACACCCAGCGAAGCGTTCGCCGCGCTCGAGGCGGGCGCCACCGCTCTGAAACTGTTCCCGGCCGAGATGGTGTCCCCGGCGGCGGTCAAGGCCCTGCGCGCCGTCCTGCCGCCGGAGGTGATGCTGATGCCCGTCGGCGGCATCACGCCTTCGGGCATGGCGGTTTACCGGGCCGCCGGCGCCAACGGTTTCGGCATCGGCTCTTCGCTGTACAAGCCGGGCATGGATGTGCAGGCGGTGGCGGCATCGGCGCAGGCCTTCGCCGATGCATGGACGGGTACGATGCGCGCATGAACGCGCCGGCCACTCCCGCCCCCTCCTCGTCCCATGTCCACTTCGGCCTGAACGGCCGCGTCTGCATCGTCACCGGCGCCGCGCAAGGCATCGGCGAGGCCTGCGCGCGTCGCTTCGCGCGCGAGGGCGCAAAGGTGGTGATCGCGGACATCGACGACGCGAAAGGCCAGGTCCTGGCGCAGGAGCTGCAGGGGCTGTACGTGCGCTGCGACGTCGGCGACAAGGCACAGGTCGACACGCTCGTCGCCAAGACCCTGCTGGCCCACGGTCGCATCGACGTGCTGGTGAACAACGCGGGCATCTTCAAGGCGGCGGACTTCCTGGACGTCAGCGAGGCCGACTTCGACGCCGTGCTGCGCATCAACGTGAAGGGATCGTTCCTGGCGGGGCAGGCGGTCGCGCGCGAGATGGCCAAGGCGGGCGGCGGCGCGATCGTGAACATGAGCTCGGTCAACGGCACGCTGGCCATCCCGAACATCGCCAGCTACAACGTCAGCAAGGGCGGCATCAACCAGCTCACGCGCGTCATGGCGCTGGCGCTGGCCGACAAGGGCATCCGGGTCAACGCCGTCGCGCCCGGCACCATCGCCACAGAACTGGCGGCGAAGGCCGTGCTCACGAGCGAGGAAGCCCGGCAGCGCATCCTGATGCGCACGCCCATGAAGCGGCTCGGCGAGCCGTCCGAAGTGGCGGACGTGGTCGCCTGGCTGGCGAGCGACGCCGCCAGCTACGTGACCGGGGAAATCGTGGTGGTGGACGGCGGGCGGATGACGCTCAACTACACCGTGCCGGTGTGAGCCGCTAACGCGCCTTGCGGGCCGGCGGCTTGCGCGCGGCGGCACGGCGCGCGGGCGCTTCGACCTGGTTTTGCTCCATGAACTCGCGAATCAGCCGGCGGACGACCTGCGACGGCGTCATGTCCTGCGTATGGCACAAGGCCTCGAAAGCCAGCTTCTTCGCGGGATCGATCAGGATGGTGAGCCGGGCGGTCTTGAGCTCCATGGGCAGCGGGTTCCGATGTGAATCGGATTCTAATGAGTTTCCGCTGCTGCAGCGGGCGGCCCTCACCCCGGGTTGTGACCGTTCGCTCGCGCCAGGTCGACGCCATGCCGGGCCAGGTAGTCGCGGATCAGCTGGCGCACGACCTGCGAAGCGGTGATGTCCTGTGAGGCGCACAGCGCCTCGAAAGCCTTCTTCTTCTGCGCGTCGATGAGGACGGTGAGGCGGGCGGGTTTCTCTTCCATGCGTTCCTTGCCGGTTCCAGACATGATAAGAATGTGCACTTATCATGTGACTGGAATGGTAGTACTTCCGCGCGCAAGAGCCACGGAGAATCCCCGCAAGCCCGATCGGTTTGCGGCTCAGGTTCCTGTAGGGCGTTCCTCGCGCTGAGCTTGGCAGCAAGGACTCTTGCGGCGGCCCTCGGGCGCACCGGCCGGGAGGGTAAATTCGCTCGTGAGGGAGCCGTCCCAGCCCGACGGCGTCAGGCTGCAGCGGGAACTGCGCGCGCCGCCAACGGCGCTTCCCGGATCGGCAGGTGGATCAGCGCCGCCGCGACCGCCAGCACGATGTCGACGTACCAGACCCAGTCGTAGGAGCCGGTGCGCTCGAACACCTTGCCCCCCATCCAGGAGCCGACGAAGGCGCCAAGCTGGTGCGTGAGCATCACCACGCCGAATAGCGTGGCCATGTTCGCCGGTCCGAAGAACTTGGTGACGAGTCCCGCCGTCGGCGGCACCGTGGAGAGGTAGGTCAGTCCCATCACCGCGGCGAACACCAGCACCACGGTGCCGGTCTTGGGTGCGAACAGGAACACCAGCACCGCCACCGCCCGCGCCGCGTAGATCAGCGACAGCAGCGACTTCATGCGCCAGCGTCCCATCGCCCAGCCCACTGCGAGGCTGCCCACGATGTTGAACAGCCCCAGCATGGCGAGCGCCCAGCCGCCCCACTGCGTCGGCAGGCCGCAGGCCTCCACCACGCCGGGCAGGTGCACCGCGAGGAACGCGACGTGGAAGCCGCACACGAAGAAGCCCGCGGCCAGCAGCAGGTAGCCGCGCTCGCGCAGCGCCTCGGCGACGGCTTCGCGGGCGCCCTTCGGTCTGCGACCCGCGGCATCCGGGGCAGCGACGGCCGCGCCGCGCAGGATCCACGCCGCGGGGAGGCAGAGCAGCACCATCACGGCGAGCACCTGCATGGCGGAGGCCCAGCCCATGCCCACGATCAGTGCGGCCGCGATGGGCGCGGTCGCGAACTGGCCAAAGGAGCCGCCGGCATTGACGATGCCGGTGGCCATGCCGCGCCGGGCCGGATCGATCATGCGCACGCTCGCCGACATCAGCACCGCCGGGCCGGCCATGCCGGAGCCTCCCGAAGCGAGCACCCCGATCGCGAAGATCAGGCCCAGCGTGCTGGTCATGAACGGCGTGATGAAGGTGCCGATCGCCAGCAGGACCACGCCGGCGATCAGCACGCGTGCGGCGCCGTAGCGATCGGCCAGGGCACCGGCAAAAGGTTGCGTGAGGCCCCACCACAACTGGCCGAAGGCGAACGCGAGGCTGATGCTGCCCAGGCCCAGGCCCGTCGAAGTGTTCAGCGCGGGCAGGAACAGGCCCATGCTCTGGCGCGTACCCATGGTCAGCGCGAAGGTGCCGGCCGCCGCCAGCATCACCAGCCAGAAGGCGGCGCGTCGGTTCGCATCAGTCATCCACGTCTCCATCGGGAAGGTCCGCCAACAGTGTCTGGCATTCATCGAGAAGTGCATGCAAAGCCACCACGCGCCGCAGGCCCAGTCGCTCGTTCAGTGACTCCTGCGCCACACGCCAGCGACGTTGTGCCTCCTGCCGCTTGTCCCGGCCGGCGGGCGTGGCGCTCACCAGCCGGCTGCGGGCGTCGGGCCCCGGCTCCAGCACCAGCAAGCCGGCGTCGATCAGCGGCCGCAGGTTGCGCGTGAGCGTGGAGGCATCCACCTTCATTTCGCGCGCCAGGTCCACCGGCCGCACCGGCCCGAGCTTCACCACGTACGACAGCAGCGAGTACTGCGTGCCGCGCAGCCCGGTCTTCCCGACCTCGGCGTCGTAGCGCTGCGCCACCCGGCGCATCAGCTGGCGCAGCTTGAGGTTGGTGCAGCCCTGCGGCTTGACAATGGTGTCCATGGTGATTATTGTAGCTGCAACCATTGCATATGCAAGTATTCTTCAACGGAGCGGACGAATGAGCAAGGTGGACCAGCTGGAAGCATGGCTCGCGCAGGAACGCGAGGTGGCACGGAAGTTGGAGGCCGGGGTGGGCTGCGGCGTGGCCACGCCCGAGCAGGTGGCCGGCCGCAGCGGGCTGGAGATCATGCAGGCGATGCTGCGCGGCGATCTGCCCTTCGCGCCGATCGCGAAGACGCTGGACTTCCAGCTGCTGGAGGTCGAGGAAGGGCGTGCCCTCTTCCAGGGCACGCCGGGTCCGGCGCACCTGAACCCGCTCGGGACCGTGCACGGCGGCTGGTACGCGACGCTGCTGGACTCGGCGCTCGGCTGCGCGGTGCACACGAAGATGCCGGCCGGCCGCGCCTACACGACGGCCGAACTCGGCGTGAACCTGGTGCGCTCCATCGGCCCGAAGGTGCAGCGGGTGCGCGCCGAAGGCCGCGTGCTGCACTGCGGGCGCCAACTCGCCACCGCCGAAGCCCGGCTGTTCGGCCCGGACGGCACGCTGTACGCGCACGCGACCACCACCTGCCTGGTGTTCGAGCTGCGCTGAGCGCCACTACTTCTTCTTGCCCCAGCCGTCGAAGGAGAAGGTGAAGATCAGGTCGACGCCGGTGCGTTCGCCGGCTTCGGCGCGCACCGTCACCATCCGCGAGACGTCGTAGAAGATGAACAAGGTGCCCATGGCGCCGGACAGGCTGCGTTCGTAGGCCGCGTAGAAGTTCTCCGCGAAGCGCTTGCCGACGCGCACGACCGCACCCGAGGTGCTGTCGGGCCGCACGCTGAGGTCATCGATGCCGAGGGAACTGGTCAGTCCCTTGCCGGTTCCGCTGCGGCCCGCCAGCAGCGCGGTCGCGGCGCGCTGCAGCACCGCGGTCTCCGCACCGCCGCCCGCGGAAGAACGGCCCAGCACGACGTACGAGAGGGTCTCCGCCTCGGACAGGCCCGCTTCCGAATACAGCTCCACGTGCGGCGACTGGGCACGCCCGGTCACCTGCACGCCCACCTTGGGCGTGAGGAGGGGCCGGACCGCCAGCACGTCGATCGCCGGGTTGTCGGCCGCACCCGTGAAGCGCAGTTCGCCCCGCTCGATGGTCATGCGCTGGCCATAGGCTTCGTAAGTCCCGCCCACAGTGCGGATCTGCCCGACGATCTGCGGAGTGCCGGCGGTCGTGCCCTGCACCTGCACCGAACCGGCCAGGCGCGTGTCGATGCCGCGCCCCGCCACGCGGAAGTCCTGGCCCAGGTCGAAGCCGATGCGCAGCGTCACGGTGCGCCCGCCCTCGCTCGGAGCCGGCCGCTGCTGGCGCTCGGCTTCCGTCGCCGCCACGCCCGGGGCATTGCGCACGATCACGTCGTCACCCAGGCGCGGAGGCGCCTCGTCGGGCACCTGGATGCGGGCGCGGTCCACGTGCAGGTCCCCGGTCACGACGGTGCCGCCGCGGTCGGTGCGTGCCGACACCGGACCGGAGACCGTGAGCTGGCGATCGGACCGGACACTGGCGCGCAACTGCGACAGCTGCACCTGCGCCTGGAAGACCGGCCCCTGCGGCGTCCAGCTGCCGTCGCCGAAGGCCAGCAGCGTGCCTCCGCCGCCGCCTCCTTCCGGGCTGCCATGCAACAGGAACTCGCTGACGACCAGGCGCTGGCCCGCGAGCTGCGCCCGCAGCCGACCGTTGCGCAACTCGATGCCGTCCACCACCGAACGCAGCGCCAGGTCATCCGCCTCGAGCGGCCCGGAGAACTCGGGCTGCCCCCGCGTGCCGGCAATGACGATGTCGGCGCCCAGCGAACCGCGCAGGCGCCAGCCGGGAGGGGCCAGGACCGACCACACGCCGATGCGCGGAAGGCGCGCCTGCAGGCGGCCGGAGATCGGCGCCTGCTCCGGCCAGGTCCATCCGTCGTCGGCCGTGCGGACCAGGCGCGTGCGCACCTCGCCTTCCGCATGCCCGGCGCGCTCGCTGTCCCATAGCAGCGCCAGCACGAGCTGCTCGCCGCGCGTGCTCACGGTGAGGCGCGCCTCGCGCACGCCGGCGCTCACGCGAGCCGCCGCGCCGTCGATGCTTTCGGCCAGCACGTTGACGTCGCCGCGCACGCGGGCGAGCGAGGCATCGATCCGTAGCGTGGTGCCCAGCTGGGCGTTCCACTGGGCATCGAACACCATGTCACCCGAGAGCGCCGAGCCGGCCAGCTGTTGGCCGCCGACCAGTTCGATCCAGGCGATCGGCAGGCCGCTCAGGTGGCCGGAGGTCGAGAGCTGGCCGCCCTGCCGGCGCACCGGCGACCAGGCCAGCACCGCGTCGGTCGCCGGCGCGCCGCTGCGCATCGTCGGCGCGCGCAGCAGGGCCTCGCCCGCGGTGAGGTCGAAGTTGCCGGCGCCGGCGTGCCAGTCGACGGGGCGCTGCAGCTGCAGCTGCCACGGGTCGCGCGTCACCGAGGGATCCTCCATGCGCACGCCGAGGGAGGCCACCTGCCCGCGCCACGCCGACGCGCGGCCCCCGCTGCCCAGCGTGGCGCCGAGGCGGCCGGCGGCCTGCAGGTCCAGCCGGCGCTGTCCCCGGTCGGCGGCGCCGCGCAGCACCAGCGCCGCGTCGCTCAGCCGGCCCTGCACCTGCAGGTCCGCCTCGCGCACGGTCCACGGCAGGGGCGCCGCATCGTCCGCGGCGGGCACGGTCTCCCAGCCGAAGGCGCGCGCGCTGAAGTGGCCGTCCACCGAGGGATCCTGCCAGCCGCCCTGCCAGGCCAGCTGCGCCTGCGCCTGTCCACGCAACGCGAGCGCACCGAACACCTTCTGCAGCCCGGGCCAGCGCGCGATCCAGTGCTGCGCCTGCGCCAGGTCGCTGGCGGCGAGATCCGCCGAGCCCTGGCCGCGTGCCGGCGCTATGCTGCCCCGTGCTTCTCCCTGCAGGCCAGGCGCGCGCAGCTGCAGCCGGCCGTTGCCTGCGTTCGCCTGCGGCTGCCACTCGATGCTGCCTTCCAGGACGGCGTCGCTGGTGCGCAGCCGCGCCTGCGCGAGCGACAGGGTGTCGCCGCTCCAGCGACCCTGCGCCACCAGCTCACGCAAGGCCATGGCAGCCGCGGCGGCCGCCAGCCCGCCGCCGTTCGCACTGCCCGCACGGGGCGCACCCGCCTGGAGCGACAGGTCGAAGGCAACGCTGCGTCCCTCGCCCTGCAGTTTCAGCGGACCGCTGAGCGGCAGGGGCGCGAGCGCGGTGTGCAGCCGCGCGGGGTCCACCTTGTCGACGCGTCCCTCGAAACGCCAGCCCTGCCCTTCCCAGGCCCCGCTGCCCTCGATCCGCCCGCCGGCCGTCTCCGCGCTCAACGCCTTCACCAGCGCCACGCCATCGCGCCACTCGCCCTGCACGCGCGCGCTCGCCACGGGCAGCCGTCCGGCGTCCCACGGGCCCGCCGCGTCGTTGCGCACTTCGCCGCGCAACGCGTAGCTGGATTTGTCCTGTGGCAGCACCTCGACGTGCCCGGACAGGCGTGTGCGCGGCGCCGACGGCCACAGGAGCGCCAGGTCCAGCTGCCGGAAATCGGCCTCGCCCCGCGGGACCGGCATGGGCGCGAAGGGCGTGATCCGGGCCGTCGCCGTCGCCTGGGGCAAGTCGTCGGCCTTGGCGGACGCCCGCACCACCTGCAGCTTGCCCTCGGCCGAGATGTCGGCAGCGGGGCCCTTGGCGCGTAGCTGGAACTCCAGCGGCACCGGCTCGCGCACGCCCGGCACCGGCGCGGTGAAACGGCCGGCGAGCTGCGCATCGAGCGTCAGCGGTGCGCGCGCCAACAGCGTCGCTTCGCCGTGGTAATCGCCGCCGGCGATCCGCAGCGACTTCAGGGCGACACGGTGCAGCGTGCCATCGAAGGCGTACTGCGCCGCCAGCCCGCTCGCCTCGAACTGCGCTCGCCCCTCGTAGGCCAGCGCACCCACGCGCAGATCCTCCACCTGCACGCGCCAGGGCAGCGACAGGTCCTGCGGCGGCGCCAGCGGCTGGTCGCTGCGCGCGCGCAGGTCGACCACGCGGGCACGGGCGACGTGCACCTGCTCCAGCTGCAGCGTGCGGTTCAGCAGCGCGACGGGCTGCCATTCCAGCCGGATGTCCTCCGCCTCCAGCCGCAGGCCGTCGCGCTCCCACACGATGCGCTGGATGTGCCAGCCACCGCGGATGGAACCCTGCACGCCTTCGCCGCGCAGCGCGCCGCCGGAACTGGCCTGGCGCAGCAGCCATTCGAGCGAGCCTTCGCGCCCCGCCCACCACCACAGGCCGGCGGCGATCAACGCCAGCAGCAGCGTCAGGCCCACGAGGACGCGGACCGTCCAGCGCGTGATCTGGAGCGCCCTGGCCTTCAAAACACGAACCCCGCCGTGATGTGCAGCCGGAACTTGCGCGGCTGCACGCCATAGGCGATGGCGGCCTCGATCGGCCCCACCGGGCTGCGCCAGCGCACGCCGGTGCCGACGCCGGTCTTGAAATGGAAGTCCGATGGCCGCTCGGCCACGGCGCCGGCGTCGACGAACACCGTGTGCTCGAACGCCGTGGCCTGTCCGCGCAGCTGGATCGGACGCTGCCATTCCACGCTGCCCACCGCCATGTAGTGGCCCGGCCCCACGAGCCCGTCGGGCAGCGGCACGCCGATGTCCAGGAACTTGTAGCCGCGCACGGAGGTGTCGCCGCCGGTGCGGAACAGCTGCGTCGCCGGCACGGTGGCCGTGTCGCTTGCGAACACGGCCCCGCCTTCCAGCCGCAGCTGGATGCGGCTGCGCTCGAGCGGCCGCAATCCGATCCAGCGCACCAGGGTGCGCTGGAATGGCTTGTTGTTGCCGTTGAGCGTGATGCCGCCGCCGAACTCGATGCCGATGCCGTAGCCGCTGCTGGGCAACTGGATGTTGTCGAAGTAGCGGCCGGTCCAGACGTAGTTGGCGCTCAGCGCCGCGCCCTCGCCCGTGTCCAGCGGCGTCAGCGGCACGTTGCCGGGGTTCTGCACGGTGGTGCGCTCGTACTGCAGGTACACGTTGCGGTCGATGTGGTCGCCGTTCTTGAAACGTCCGAAGCGCAGGCGCTGGCCGTGCGTCACCAGGCGGTCGTCGTCCAGCTTGTCCGCCCGCGCCAGCACCGACCAGCGCCAGCCGCGCTCGTCGGGCGTGTCGGTCCACTCCGTCTGTGCATACGGATTCTTCTTCTCCGCCTGCAGCTTGGTGACCGCGCGCCAGCCGATGCCGGGAATCCGGTTGTGCGTGTGCTCCACCGAGGCGCGGGGGCCGCCGTCGGTGGTGAAGCCCACGCCCAGCACCACCTTCTGCAGGGGCGCCTCGCGCACGGTCACCTGCACCGGCGCCGCCGCCGGGTCGGATTCGGGGTCGACGAAGATGAAGGCGGAATCGAAGTAGCCGCTGCCCGACAGCCGCAGCTGGGCCTGCACGATCTTCTCCTGGTCGTACACCATGCCGGGTGACAACCGTGCGAGCCGCGGCACCAGCAGCGGGTCGTAGCGCTCGATGCCGGAAACGCGCAGCTCGCCCAGGTGGAACAGCGGACCCGAATCCAGCCGCAGGCCCAGCTTCGCGGAGGCGGTCGCCGCATCGACGTCGGCCAGGCTGTAGCTGATCCGGCCGGCCGGATAGCGGCGCGCCAGCAGCTGGCGGGTGGCGTCGGCCTTGGCACGGTCCCAGCCGGTCTGGGTGAAGGGCTGGCCGGGCCGCAGCGTCCACTTGCCGCGGATGCCTTCACGCTGCGCCGTCGCGTCCGCGTCGGGGCTGGTGGCAATGTCACCCTCGAAGTCGATGGCCGCCTCCGAGACCTGCGTGCGCGGGCCGGGATCCACCTCCACCAGCAGGGTGGTGCGGGGGCCGGGCTCGCGGGCGATGCGGACCTGCGGCGCGAAGTAGCCCTGCGTCCCCAGCAGTTCCCGCGCGTCCTTCTCGGCCAGCACGATGAGCCGCGCGATCTCCGCGTCGTCCAGGTCGGTCACTTCGCGGTAGCGGCGCAGCTCGAGGTTGCGCTCGAGGAGTTCGCGCAGCGGGTCCGGCGCACGCACGACCAGGTCGAAGGCCGGCGCCTGCGGCTGGGCCAGGGTCGCGAGCGGAAGCAGGCCCCCGATGGCCAGCACCGCCGCGGCGAGGAGCTTGCGGAACATGGAGCTGCGAGGATCGCAGCGCGGCGGGAGGGGGATCGTAGGCGGATGGCTACTCATGCGGGACGGGCGCGCGAGGTAGCTATCATGCCCCCATGCGAATCCTGCACACCATGCTGCGCGTGGGCGACCTCCAGCGCTCGATCGACTTCTACACCCAGGTGCTGGGCATGAAACTGCTGCGCACCACCGAACGGCCGGAGCAGAAGTATTCGCTGGCCTTCGTCGGCTACGGCACGAACCCGGAGCACGCCGAGCTGGAGCTCACCTACAACCACGGCGTGGACAGCTATGAGCTGGGGACGGCGTACGGGCACATCGCCATCGCCGTGCCCGACGCCTACGCGGCCTGCGAGCGCATCCGCAAGTCCGGCGGCAACGTCACGCGCGAGGCCGGACCCGTGAAGGGCGGCAGCACGGTGATCGCGTTCGTGACGGACCCGGACGGCTACAAGATCGAGCTGATCCAGAGGGACTCGGCGGCCTAGCCCTCCGACGGGCGTCGGGCCGACGGCTGGGCGCCGGCGGCCGTCGCTAGATCTGCACGCGCGTACCGAGCTCGATCACGCAGTTGTTCGGCAGTCGCAGGAAGTCGGCGATGTTGCCCGCGTTGCGCGACATGAACGCGAACAGCCGTTCGCGCCAGAGCATCATTCCTGGCGCTCGGGTCGGGATGACGGTTTCCCGGCTCAGGAAATAGGTCGTCTCGAACAGGTCGATGGGCAGTTCCGCGGAGCGGCACAGGGCCAGGGCCTCCGGGATGTCGGGCGTGTCCTTGAAGCCGTAATGGACCTGCACGCGCCAGAAGCCCGGCGCCAGCGATTGCACCTGCACGCGGTCGGACGGCGGCACGAAGGGAACGTCCTGGAACACCACCGTGAGGATCAGGTTGCGTTCATGCAGGACCTGGTTGTGCTTGAGGTTGTGGAGCAGCGCCTGCGGCACGGTGTCCTGGCTGGCGACCGCGTAGACCGCGGTGCGCTTCGCGCGCATCGTCTCGTCCTGAGCGAGCGCCTGCAGGAAAGGCAGCAGCTCGGGGTCCCCCTGGCTGATGCTGCCCACCAGGAGCTCGCGGCCGCGCCGCCAGCTGGCCATCACGGTGAACAGTGCGAGGCCGAGCACCAGCGGGAACCAGCCGCCCTGGAGGAACTTCAGCGAACAGGCCGCGACCAGGATGGCATCCACGACCAGGAACAGCACGGTCGCACCAGCCGCCACGGGCAGCGAGTACTTCCAGGCGTGGTGCACGACGAAGAAGGTCAGGATGGTGGTGGCCAGCATCGTCACGGTGACCGCGATGCCATACGCCGATGCCAGCGCGGAGGAGCTGCCGAAGCCCAGGACCGCGAGGACCACCGCCGCAAGCAGCAGCCAGTTCACCAGCGGCAGGTAGATCTGGCCCATCTCCTTCTCGGACGTGTACATCATGTGCATGCGGGGCAGCAGGCCCAGCTGGATCGCCTGTTGCGTGAGCGAGTAGGCACCGGTGATCACCGCTTGCGACGCGATGATGGTCGCCACGGTGGCCAGCACCACGGCGGGGATCAGCAGCGCCGGCGGGAACAGGCGGAAGAAGGGGTTCTCCAGCGCGCCCGGATCGCGCATCAGCAGGGCCGCCTGCCCCATGTAGTTGAGCACCAGCGCGGGCAGAACCAGGCCGCACCAGGCGATCTGGATCGGCCGCTTCCCGAAGTGGCCCAGGTCCGCATACAGCGCCTCCGCGCCGGTGAGCGCCAGCACGATGGCCCCGAGGACGACGAAGAAATGCCAGCCCTGGTGGCCGACAAAGGCGAGCGCATGCAGCGGATTCAGCGCGGCCAGGATGCGCGGCTCCTCCATGATCTGCAGCACACCCGTCACGGCGAGCACCACGAACCACAGCCCGATGACCGGGCCGAACAGCTTGCCGACCACGCCCGTGCCCAGGCGCTGGAACGAAAACAGGCCGACCAGCACGCCCAGGGAGATCGGCAGCACGTAGGGTTTCAACGCCGGCGTGGCGACCTCCAGGCCTTCCACGGCGCTCAGGACCGAGATGGCGGGGGTGATGATGCTGTCGCCGTAGAACAGGGCCGCCCCGAACATGCCGACCAGCAGCAGCGCCTGGCGCCGCCGCGCCGTCGTCCCCGCCGCCTTGGCGGCCAGCGCCGTCAGCGCCATGATCCCGCCCTCGCCGCGGTTGTCCGCGCGCAGGATGAGCACCACGTACTTCAGCGTCACGACGAAGATCAGGCCCCACAGCACCACCGACACGGAACCTATGAGGTTGGATGCGTCCAGCGCCAGCTGGTGCTCGGGGTTGAAGATTTCCCTGATCGTGTACAGCGGGCTGGTGCCGATGTCTCCGTACACCACCCCGAGCGCGCCCAGGGTCAGGGCGGCGCGGCTTTCCCGCTGAACGCTTGTCGTCATCATTCCGGTGTGCAATTCCATGGAGACCGCAGTCTGCCGCCGGCGACGTTAGGAAAGCATATGGGGCGCGGCTCAGGCCGCGGCGAGCCGATAGCCCACGCCGGTCTCCGTGAGCAGGTAGCGCGGTTCGTCCGGCTTCTCTTCGATCTTGGCCCGCAGCTGGCCCATGTAGAGGCGCAGGTAGTGGGTGTGGGCCAGGAATTCCGGCCCCCACACGTCCGACAGCAGCTGCCGGTGCGTGACGACCTTGCCGGCACTGCGCACCAGCCGCGCCAGCAGCTTGAACTCGGTGGGGGTGAGGTGCACCGCCTCGCCCCTCGCCTCGACGGAACGCGCCTCGAGATCCACGCGCAGGCCCTCGGACTCGTACACGGTCAGCGCCGGGGCCAGCGCCGTTCCGCGGTGGCGCATCGCCACGCGGATGCGGGCCAGCAGTTCTCCCACGCTGAACGGCTTCGTCAGGTAATCATCCGCCCCGGCGTCCAGCAGCTTCACCTTCTCGGATTCCTGGTGGCGCGCCGAGACCACGAGCACGGGAATCCGCCCTTGCCGATGCGCATCCCGCACCAGCTCGCTGCCGTCGCCGTCCGGCAGTCCCAGGTCCAGCAGGACCACGTCCGGCGGCGCGTTGCGCAGCAGGGCGCGCGCCTCGCTGACGGACACGGCCGTCTGCACCTCGAAGCCTTCCACCGCGAGCGTGGATTGCAGCATGGAGCGGATCGCCTGGTCGTCTTCGACCACCAGCACGCGCAGGGTCATGCGGGTTCCGTCGCGGGCTGGGTGGCCTCCACCGGAAGCGCCAGCACGAAGGTGCTGCCGCCGCCGGGGCGCGCATGCAGCGACAGTTCGCCGCCATGCGCGCGCGCGATCGCGCGGCAGACGGCGAGGCCCAGGCCGGCGCCGCGCTGGCCGGAGCGGTCGCTGCGATGGTAGGGCTCGAAGATGGCCAGTTCCTCTCCGGTGGGGATGCCGTTGCCCCGGTCGTGCACGGCCACTTCCATGCGACGCCCCTTGAGCGCCACTTCCAGCTCGATCGCATCCGCGCTGTACTTGAGGGCGTTGTCCAGCAGGTTCTCGAGCAGTTGCGCGAGCAGCACCGGGTCGGCCTTGACCAGCGGCAGTCCGGCGGGCACGCGGGACTGGATGCGGTGCGCCGCGTCGCGGTCCCGCACGCGCGCCAGCACGGACCCCACGATTTCCTCCAGCGACTCCCAATCCGTCCGGAGCTCGCCGGCGTGGTCGAGCCGCACCAGCTGCAGCGTGTTCTCGGTCAGCGTGGCGAGGTGCCGCGCCTCGCTCACGATCGTCGCGAGCAGGCGTTCCTGCTGGGGCGGCTGCAGCCGGTCACGCTGCGTCTGCAGCGACGAGGCGGCGCCCATGATGGCGGCCAGCGGCGTGCGGAAGTCGTGCGAGATGGCCGCCAGGAAGGTGCTTTGCGCACGGTGCCATTGCGACTGCTCCTGCGCGTCGCGCATGGCCGCGGACAGCTTCAGGCGCCAGAGCGCCTCGCCCGCCTGCGCGCAGATCGCCTGGGCGTGCTCCCGGCCACCGTGGTCGTACGCGGACACGTTCTGCACGCAGGCGGCGCCGCCGGGGTGGTTCTCCGCGCGCAGCGGCAGGTACCAGGCGTTCAGGCCCGGCCAGCGTCCGGTGCCGGGGCCCAGCGTCGCGGCCTCGCGGATGCAGGCCAGCATGCCGTCGCGGAAGACGGGCACCTGCTGCGGTTGCAGGTGCAGTTCCCCTTGCGCATCGAGCAGCGCCACCAGGCAGGGACCGGGAAAGGCGCGGCCCAGATGGCGTTGCGCCAGCAGGTGGACTTCCGCCGGCAGGGAGGCAGCCGCCAGGTCGGTGGCGAGCTCCTGCAGCTGGCGCGCACGCCGTTCGTTCAGGCGCGCTGATTCCGTTTCGCGCCGCAATGCGCTGCCCAGGTGGCTGATGACGAGGGCGACCGCAAGCATCGTGAACAGCGCGAACAGGTTTTCCTGCGCCTCCACCTGGAACGTGAAGCGCGGCGGGATGAACAGGAAATTGAGCAGCGTGACGGCCGCGATGGCGCAGGACATCGATGCGACCCATCCGAGCGTGTAGGACGTGACCACCACCGCCAGCACGTAGACCATCGCCTGGCTGGTGACGCTGACGTAGCGGTCCAGGAGCAGGTTGCCCGCCGTCGCCGCCGCGAGCAGCCCGCACACGATCCATGCATCGCGTGCTTTCCGGTTCGAGGGACCGGCGGAAGCGACTGCCCCATTCATGCCCGCAGGGTAGCACCGGGCCCATCAGGATTGCGTTAGGAAGCTTGCCCTACAGGATCGAGCGGATCCAGTGGTCCACCGAGGCGGAATAACCCGGGGCGACCCCGAGCCGGTCGCTCACGCCGGCGTGCGAGAGGTCCACGGGCTGGACCTGCACCACCCTTCCCATCGATTGCGCCTTGCGCTGCAGGGCCTGCGCGCCGGGGCAGGTCCGCGTGCGGCGCGAACACACGGCGAGCAGCGGCGGCGCCTCCGCGGACAGCAGGTGCTGAGGCGACAACTGCTCCCAGAACTGCGGGTCGCGGCCCAGCGCAGCTTCATAGAAGTCGTAGTGCGCGCGCATCAAGGCCGGTGCGTCGACCACCGGGTTGTCCAGGCTCACCGAGCCGCGCCAGGGCTGCGCGCCCACGGCGCGCGCGAGGGCGGGTGCGGCATTGAGCAGCATCACCAGGTGGCCGCCGGAGGAATGGCCCAGCAGCACGACCTGTCGCCCATCCGCGCCCCAAGCCGCGGCACGCGCCTGCACGGCCGCCAGGGCGCGGGCGACGTCGCGCGCCTGTTCCAGCGGATCGGCTTGCGGCAGCATGCGGTAGTTGGTGGACACGACCACGTAGCCGCGCGCCGTCCAGTACCGCACCTTGCCGAGGACGAAGTTGGGCGACGCCTTGTCCCCGGTGTGCCAGGCCCCGCCGTGCACCAGCAGCAGGACCGGCCCGCGGGCGGACCCCGGCCGGTAGACGTCGAAGCGCTGCGCCGGGTCGTCGCCGTAAGGGACGTCCCGTTCGACGCGCACCTGCAGGTCGTTGGCGGCCGCAGCCGCGCTGTCGTCCTGCGCCGCCGTCGCGGCCAGAGCCAGCCCCAGCGCGCCCAGCCAGCACAGCCGGGCGAGCCGGTTCATGTCCGGGGCAGCGCGGCCGCTTCGGCGGCCAGACGGGTGATGCGCGCCCAGTCGCCGGCCGCCAGCGCATCGGCCGGCGTCAGCCAGGACCCGCCGACGCAGGCGACGTTGGGCAGCGCCAGGAATTCACGCGCGTTCTGCGCGGTGATGCCACCGGTGGGACAGAAGCGCACGTCGTTGAAGGGGCCGTGCCAGGCCTTGAGCATGGGCGCGCCGCCCGCCTGCATCGCCGGGAAGAACTTCAGCGCGTCGTAGCCGTCCTCCTGCGCCATCAGGATCTCGCTGCCGGTCGCGACGCCGGGCAGCAGGGCCAGGCCCAGGTCATGGCAGGCCTTGCCCACGCCGTGCGTGTAGCCCGGGCTGACGGCGAAGCGCGCGCCCGCGAACGCGGCGGCCTGCGCATCGGCGGCGCTGCGCACCGTGCCGGCGCCGACCACCGCCTCCGGCACCTCCTTGGAAATCGCCTCGATGCAGCCCAGCGCCACCGGCGTGCGCAGCGTGATCTCCAGCATGCGGATGCCGCCCGCGACCAGCGCGCGCGCCAGCGGCACGGCATGGGCCCGGTCGTTCAGGACGATCACCGGGATCACCGGGGCGTCCTGCATCACCTCGGCGGCGCCCGGCCGCTCCGCGATCGGTTTCAAAGCCATGTGCAAGCGCCCTCCTCGGCAGCCAGTGCATTGCGCCGCATGCCGGCGAACAGCTCGCGGCCTGTGCCGTGACCATTGCCGTCACGCTGCGCGTCCGTGATCTTCGCGGGCTCGCGCCGCGACCATTCCTGCGCGTCCACCAGCGCCTCCAGCGTTCCCGCCGGTGCGTCCAGCCGCACGACATCGCCGTCGCGCAGCAGCGCGAGCGGACCGCCGGTGGCCGCCTCGGGCGAGACGTGGATCGCTGCCGGCACCTTGCCGGAGGCGCCGCTCATGCGGCCGTCGGTGACCAGCGCCACCCGGAAGCCCTTGCCCTGCAACACGGCCAGCGGCGGCGTGAGCTTGTGCAGCTCGGGCATGCCATTGGCTTGCGGGCCCTGCCAGCGCACGACGCACACCACGTCGCGGTCCAGTTCGCCGGCCTGGAAGGCCGCGTGCAGGGCCTCCTGGCCGTCGAAGACGCGGGCGGGCGCCTCGATCACGTGGCGGTCCTGCGGCACCGCCGAGACCTTGATGACGCTGCGCCCGAGGTTGCCGGTCAGCAGCTTCAGGCCGCCCGTGTCGCTGAAGGGCTGCCGCGCGGGACGCACCACGGCCTCATCGCGCGACGGCCCGATGTCGGACCACGCGAGCCGGCGATCTCCCTGTGCCTGCAGCGCCGGCTCGCGCGTGTACTCGCGCAGGCCGCCTTCGCGCACGGTGAGCACGTCCTCGTGCATCAGGCCCGCGTCCAGCAGTTCGCGGATCACGAAGCCGGGGCCGCCGGCCGCCTGGAACTGGTTCACGTCTGCAGTGCCGTTGGGATAGACGCGCGACAGCAGCGGCACCACGCCGGAGAGCTCGTCGAAGTCGTTCCAGTCGATCGCGATGCCCGCGGCACGCGCCACGGCGACCCAGTGGATCAGGTGGTTGGTGGAGCCGCCGGTGGCCAGCAGCGCCGCCATCGCGTTGACGATGCAGCGCTCGTCGACGACGCGGCCGATCGGTGCGAAGCGCCGGCCCTTGAGGATGCCCAGGGCCGTGCGCACGGCTTCGCGCGTGAGTTCCTCGCGCAGTTCGGCCTGCGGCAGCACGAAGGCGGCGCCCGGAACGTGCAGGCCCATGGCCTCCAGCAGCATCTGGTTGCTGTTGGCGGTGCCGTAGAAGGTGCAGGTGCCCTGCGTGTGATACGCCTTCATCTCCGCGTCGAGCAGCGCCTCGCGGCCCACCAGGCCCTGCGCCGCCCGCTCGCGGACCTTGGCCTTCTCGCTGTTGGACAGGCCGCTCGGCATGGGGCCGCCGGGCACGAACACGGTGGGGAGGTGGCCGAAGTGCAGCGCGCCGATCAGCAGGCCGGGAACGATCTTGTCGCAGATGCCCAGCATCAGCGCCGCGTCGAACACGTCGTGGCTCAGGCCCACGGCGGTGGCCATGGCGATCACGTCGCGCGAGAACAGGCTCAGCTCCATGCCGGCCGTGCCTTGCGTCACGCCATCGCACATCGCCGGCACGCCGGCGGCCACCTGCGCCGTGCCGCCGTGCTTGCGCACCTCGTCCTTGACGATGGCGGGGTAGCCGGCATAAGGCGCATGCGCCGACAGCATGTCGTTGTAGGCATTGACGATGCCGATGTTGGGCGCGCGCTCGGCGACCACCCGGAACTTGTCGTTCGCGGGGATGCCGGCAAAGGCGTGGGCGACGTTGGCGCAGCCCATCCGGTCGGCGCCGCGGTCGCGCGCGGCCGCTTCGTCGATCCGGGCCAGGTAGGCGGTGCGGGTGGGGCCGCTGCGCGCGCGGATGCGCTGCGTCACGGCCTTCACCACGGGGTGAAGGTTCATGGTCATGTAACTCGGTTACGTGCATCCTACCCCGCCTGGTACCGCTTGTGGCTGGTGGGCGGGTACGTACCGGTTACCAACTTCCGGGACGGCGCGCGCTCCGCTAGAGTTGCATCCGTGACCGAAGTGCCCAAGCCGCGGCGGGACGCAGCCGCCATGCTCGAGAGAGCCATCGCCGAATGGGGCGGAGACGACGATCTCTGGATCTTCGGCTACGGCTCCCTGATCTGGCGGCCCGACTTCGATTTCATGGAGCGCCGCCCGGCACGGGTGCATGGCTGGCACCGCGCCCTCAAGATGTGGAGCCGCATCAACCGCGGCACCCCGGAACGTCCCGGCCTGGTGTTCGGCCTGCTCACCGGCGGCTGTTGCCGTGGCATGGTGTTCCGGGTGCGCAAGGAACACGGCGCGGCCATCCTCACGAAGCTGTGGTCGCGCGAGATGGCGACCGCCGTGTACGACCCCAAGTGGCTGTCGGCCGACACCCCGGAGGGCCCGGTGCGCGCCCTGGCCTTCACGCTGTCGCGCAAGAGCCCCAGCCACACCGGCGAGCTGAGCGAAGAGGAATACCGCGCGATCTTCGCCTTCGCCTCGGGCATCTACGGCACCACGCTGGACTATGCGCACCGCACGCTGGAAGAGCTGCGGCGGCACGACATCCGCGACCGCAACCTCGAGAAGCTGCTGCGGCTGATCCAGGCCGACCGCGAGAAAGCCTAGGAGCCCGCCCGCTGCGCCAGCAGGCGCTCGGCCCGCACGAGGTCTTCCAGCGTGTCGATGTCGGTAACGATGCCCTCGTCGTTCAGGTCCAGCACCAGCGGCCTGGAGGCGCGCACGATCGCCGCCGCCCCTTCCGCGCCCCGCAGCGACTGCAAGTCATTCCCGTGCTCGTGCGCGAAGCCCACCGGATGGCCGCGCATGCCGCGGTACAGGGGTATCACCAGCGAAGCGCGGCGCAGCGCATCGGCCACGGCCCGCAGCGAGGCCGGTGTCACCAGCGGCAGGTCGCCCGGCAGCACGAGCCAGCCGGCCGCATCCGCGGTCGCCGCCACGCCGGCCGCGATGGAGTCGCCCATGCCGGGATGCCCCGCGTCTTCCACGTGGTAGGGCAAGCCGCTCGCGCGCACGGCGGCGAGCGTGTGTTCCAGCACCGGCTGGCCGGCGAGCAGCGCCTGCAGCTTGGACCCCGCGCCGCCGGAGGCGACGAAGCGCTCGCCGCGTCCCGAGGCGAGCACCAGCACGACGGGCGACGGGTCCGTCATCACGCCGTCGGGAACGGCAGCTCGCGCGGGGTCTTGCCGGTCAGGCGGCCAATGGCGTTGGCGAAGGCGGGCGCCAGCGGCGGCAGCCCCGGCTCGCCCATGCCGGTCGGCGGTTCGGCGCTGGGCACGATGTGCACGGCGATGCGGGGCATGTCAGTGATGCGGGGGACCACGTAGTCGCCGAAGTTGCTTTGCTGCACCACGCCGTCCTTGAACGTGATGGCCGCGCCCGGCAGGCAGGTGCCCAGGCCCATGAGGGCCGCACCCTGCACCTGCGCCTCCACCGACAGCGGGTTCACCGCCAGGTTGCAGTGGACGCCGGCCGTCACGGCGTGCAGCCGGGGCTTGCCTTTCTCCACCGAGGCTTCCACGACATAGGCCACCACCGACTGGAAGGACTCGTGCACCGCCACGCCCCAGGCGCGACCGGCCGCGAGCTGGCGCTTGCCATAGCCGGACCGGTCCACGGCCAGCTGCAGGGCCGCCTTGTGGCGCGGGTGCTTGTCGCCCATCAGCTTGAGGCGGTAGGCCACCGGGTCCTGCGACGTGGCGCGCGCCACCTCGTCGAGCAAGGTCTCCATGGCGTAGGCGGTGTGCGTCGAGCCCACGCTGCGCCACCACAGCACCGGCACGTTGACCTGCGGATGGTGCACGGACAGGCGCATCGGCACCTGGTAGGGCTCCTTCATGCCCTCCACCATGGTCTCGTCGATGCCGTCCTTCACCATGAAGTCCTCGAAGGGCGAGCCCTTGAGGATGGACTGGCCGACGATCACGTGGTCCCACGCGAGGATGTTGCCCTTCGCGTCGAAGCCGATCTCGGCGCGGTGCACGTGCAGCGGCCGGTAGTAGCCGCCCTTGACATCGTCCTCGCGGCTCCACAGCGTGCGCACCGGCGCGTTCAGGCCGGCCGCGCGCGCGGCCCGCGCCACCTGGCAGGCCTCCACCACGTAGTCGCTGGTGGGAATGGCGCGCCGGCCGAAGCCGCCGCCGGCCATCTGCGTGTGGATGCGCACCGCTTCCGGGGAGATGCCCAGTACCTTCGCCGCCGCCACGCTGTCCAGGCCCGGCATCTGCGTGCCCAGCCACAGTTCGGCCGCGCTGCCGCTGAAGGCCACCGTGCAGTTCAGCGGCTCCATCGGCGCATGCGCCAGGTAGGGGAACACGAACTCCGCGCTGATCCGGTGCGGCGCGGATGCCAGGCGCGAGACGTCGGCGTCGTACTTCACGGCCCCGGTCTTGCGGGCGAGTTCGCGGTAGCTGGCCAGCAGCCGCTCGCTGTCGGCCTTCTCCACGCCGGCCGTGTCCCATTCGAGCTTGAGCGCATCGCGCCCCTGCTTGGCCGGCCAGTAGCCGTCCGCGACCACGGCGACACCCTCGCCGCCGCGGTCAAGGGGGATGCGCAGCACGGCCTTCACGCCGCGGATGGCCTTGGCGGCCGTGTCGTCGACGGACCTGGGCTTGGCGCCGAACACGGGCGGGTGCGCCACCACCGCGGTGAGCATGCCGGGCAGGCGCACATCGATGCCGTAGCCCTGGCCGCCGCTGGACTTGGCGCGTGCGTCGAGCCGTCCGGTGGGCTTGCCGATCAGGCGGAACTGCTTCGCATCCTTCAGCGTGACCTGTTGCGGCACCGGCTGCTTCATCGCCGCCTCGGCCAGTTCGCCGTAGCCGAGCTTGCGCCCTGCCGGGCCGAGCACGAAGCCCCGCTCGGTGCGCAGCGTGGCAGCGTCCGTTTTCCATTGCGTCGCGGCCGCCGCCACCAGCATGGCCCGCGTGCGGGCCCCGAGTTCGCGGTACTGCAGCCAGGAGTTCTTGATGGAGTTGGAGCCGCCGGTCAGGTGCATGCCGAAGGCCGGGTCCACGTACGCCGGATCGGCATTGCCGTGCACGCTCTTCACCTTGGACCAGTCGGCGTCCAGTTCCTCGGCCAGCAGCATGGGCAGTCCGGTCTGCACGCCCTGGCCGAAGTCCAGCCGGTTGATGGTGACGGTGACGGTGCCGTCGGGAGCGATCTGCACGAAGGCCGCCGGCATCTGCGTGGGCTTGAGGCCCTCGGCCTGCGGGCCGTTCTGCTGCGCGGTGGCCGCCAGCGGGAAGGCGCCCAGCGCGAAGCCTGTGGCGCCGGCCAGCTTCAGGAAGGTCCGGCGGGCCATGCCCTCTTCAGGCGCTGCAGGTTGCGGCAACAGGCCCTGCAGGACCTTGGGCAACTCGAAGGTGGTGGGTTCGAAATGCATGGCGTCCTCCTTCAGGCGAGCGTGCGCGCCGCGTCGTGGATCGCCGCGCGCACCCGGGCGTAGGTGCCGCAGCGGCAGATGTTGCCGGCCATGGCGGCATCGATGTCCGCGTCGCTCGGTCGCTTCTTGGCCTGCAGCAGCGCGGTGGCGCTCATGACCTGGCCGCTCTGGCAATAGCCGCACTGGGCCACGTCGTGCTTGACCCAGGCCGCCTGCACGGCCTGGCCGACGCGGTCGGCGGCAACCCCTTCGATGGTGGTGATCTTCTTGCCGGCGGCTGCCGACACCGGCGTGACGCAGCTGCGGATGGCCTGGCCGTCGAGGTGCACGGTGCAGGCGCCGCACAGCGCCGCGCCGCAGCCGAACTTGGTGCCGGTCATGCCCAGCGTGTCGCGCAGGGCCCAGAGGATCGGGGTGGAGGGATCGGCATCGACCGTGAGGTCCTTGCCATTGACGTTCAACGTGGCCATCGTGCTTCCTTCGGTGTGTCGCCGCGTCCGCGACTGTACGCGGCGGATTCTGAGCTGGCGATGAGCACCGCCGGAACGGATGCGACAATGGCCCTGTCCCCAGTACGAGTTCCATGAGCAGCCCTGTCCACCGCATCGCCGAACTGCGCAAGAGCTACGAACGCGCCGAACTGAGCGAGGACGCCTCGCACGCCGATCCGCTGAAGCAGTTCCACCAGTGGTTCACCGAAGCGATCACGTCCGAGATCCCCGAGCCGAACGCCATGACGCTGGCCACGGTGGCGGGCGACCTGCGCCCCAGCACCCGCGTCGTGCTGGTCAAGGGCTACGACGAACGCGGCATCGTCTGGTACACCAACTACGAAAGCCGCAAGGGCCAGGAGCTGGCCGGCAATCCCTACGCCGCCCTGCAGTTCCACTGGGTCGAGCTGGAGCGGGTGGTGCGCATCGAAGGTCGGGTGGAGAAGACCAGCGCCGAGGAGAGCGACGCGTACTACGCGACCCGGCCGCTCGATTCGCGCATCGGCGCGTGGGCGAGCCCGCAAAGCCAGGTGATCCCGGGGCGCGGCGTGCTGGTGAGCAATGCGGCGAAGTACGGCGCGCAGTTCCTGCTCAGCCCGCCGCGGCCGCCGCACTGGGGCGGCTACCGGCTGGTGCCGGACCAATGGCAGTTCTGGCAGGGGCGCAAGAGCCGGCTGCACGACCGGCTGCGCTACCGGCTCGCGGGCGACTCCTGGGTGCGCGAGCGGCTCGCGCCCTGATCACTTGACCGCGACGGCCTCGGTGACGCGGTAGTACAGGCCGTACTCGTCATCCGTCAGCGTCGCGAAGCGGCCCTCGACGGTCACCGGGTCGAGCGTGTACTTGACCGGCGTCTTCGTCTTCACTTCCACCATGCTCTCCGGGCCGCCGGGCGTGCAGAACTGGCAGGTGAGCGGAACCGAGCTGAGCAGGAAGTGCGTCTGCCGTTCGCCGGGTTCCAGGGGCATCATGAAGCCCTGCACGCGCTGGAGCTTCTGGCCCAGCGCGAGCTGCTCCTTGGTGAACACGGGCAGCAGCTTGTTCTTCTCGGTCCGGGTCTGCACGGCGGTGAGCACCTCCCAGGACACGACATCGGTGCGCTGCGGCAGCGGCGCGAACGGGCTGTTGGGACTGTGCACGCCCGGCCCCGTGCCCTGCGGCAGCGGCGTCGACAGCTGGGCCCAGGCCGCACCGGCGGCGAGGGTGGAAGCGAGGACGAGGGCGGCGATCTTCATGGCGGTGGTTCCTTGGGCCCGCGCGCGTTGGCGGCAGGCAGTCGTCAGCAAGTCTATCCCCGCTGCAGCAGCTGCGCCACGTCGACGCGGTAGGCGCTGATCGCCGGGATCAGCGCCGCGGCGCCTGCCGTCAGCACCGCCACGGCCGGGACCCAGGCCTCCGCCGGCATCCACACCGCGCCCGACACCGGCAGCGACTGCTGCGCCTGCAGGATCGCGCCCACCAGCGCAGCGAGGCCGTGGCCCAGCGCCAGGCCGAGCACGCTGGCCAGCACCGCCAGCCACAGGCCTTCGGCCAGCAGCAGCGCGCTGACCTTGGCGGGGGACGCGCCCAGCATCCGCAGCATGGCGAGGTCGGCGCGCCGCTCGCGCACGGCGCTCCACAGCGCGATGAACACCGAAAGCGCCGCGGTCAGCAACAGCACCGCGCCCACGCCCTGCAGCACCTCGCTGCCCACCCCCAGCATGCGCAGCAACCGGGTGACCTCGATCGCGGGCGCGGCGGCCTGCATCGGCGTCTGGCTGTTCACGTAGCGCGGGAACGCGGCGGCCGCCAGCGGCGTGCGGTAGCGCACCAGCGCCATCGTGACCTCGCGATCGGCGTCGCCATCGGAGTGGTCTTCCTCCTTGCCGCCGGCGGGGTGCGCCTCGTGCACGTGCCACACCGATTCGGTGGACGTGAGGATCAGGCGGTCGACCACGCAGCCGCAGGGCGCGAGCACACCGGTGACCTGGTACGGCGCGTCGCCGTGCGACCGGCCGCCCGCGCCGAGCCCGTGGCCGCCGACGAAACTTGCGCCGGGCTTCAGGCCGGCGGCTTGCGCCACCTGCGCCCCCATCACCGTCTCCATCGGCCTCGACCAGACGCGCCCCTGCAAGAGTTGCAACTGGTAATGCGCCAGGTAGTCGGGCGTGGTGCCGACGATGCGGAAGCCGCCGAAGCTGTCCCCCAGGCTGAGGGGAATGACCTGCGCGACCTGCGGATGCCGCGCCAGCGCCTGCACGTCCGCCAGCTTGATGTTGCCCGGCGGCACGTCGATGTGGAACACGCCCGACAGGATCAGCTGCATGGGGCTGCCCTTGGCGCCGACCACCAGGTCGATGCCCGCGAGGTCGCGCTGGAACGAGCGATCCAGCTGCCCCGTGACCAGCAGCACGAAGGTGATCGACGCCAGCCCCAGCGTCAGCAGCACCAGGTTCAGCACGGTCGCGAGCGGCCGCGCCCAGAGATAGCGGAAGGCGAGCGCCAGCAGTTTCATGCCGCGGCCTCCTGCGGCGCGAGCGACAGCACCTGCACACCGAGCAGCACTGCGCGCACGCGCGCATCGTGGGTCGCGACGACCAGCGTCGCGCCGCAAGCCGCCGCCGCTTCGCGCAGCAGCGCGAGCGCGGCCGCCGCGGCCTCATCGTCCAGGCTCGCGGTCGGCTCGTCGGCCAGCAGCACCCGGGGCTGCAGCAGGACCGCGCGCGCCAGCGCCACGCGCTGCGCCTGGCCACCGGAGAGTCGCCCGGGCAGCCGGTGCGCGAGGTCAGCGACGCCGAGGGCATCGAGCACCGACCGGACGCGCGCCGGGTCTTCCGGCAGTCCCGCGGCGAAGAACGCCAGGGCCAGGTTGCGATCGACCGGGAGGGCGTCGCTCAGGTGCAGTTGCTGCGGCAGGAAGCCGATGGTGCGGCCGCGCCAGCGATCGCGCGCGCCGCCGCGCAGTTGCGCCACGTCCTGCCCCGCGACCCGCAGCTGCCCGGCATCCGGCGTGAGCAGTCCCGCCACCAGCGCCAGCCAGGTGGACTTGCCGGCGCCGGAGCGCCCCTGCAGCAGCAGCGTGCCGCCCTGCGGCACCTCCACGTCGGGAAAGGAGAGCGTCGCGCCTTGCGGGTAGCGGTAGGTGAGTCCGCGCGTCTGGATCACCGGCGCGTGAGTTCCGTGAAGGTCTTGCGGAACTTGGCGACCTTGGGCGCCGCGACGGCCAGGCAATAGCCCTGCGTCGGGTTCTTCTCGAAGAAGTCCTGGTGGTAGTCCTCCGCCGGCCAGTAGTTGGCCATGGGCAGCACCTCGGTCACCACGGGGCGGCCGAACAGCTTGTCCTGGCCGATCTGCCTCAGCAGGTCGTCGGCAACCTCTTTCTGCTCCGGCGTCGTGTAGTAGATGCCGCTGCGGTACTGCGTGCCGACATCGTTGCCCTGCCGGTTCATCTGCGTCGGGTCGTGGACCACGAAGAAGATCTCCAGCAGCTGGCGCGTGCTGACCTGGGCCGGGTCGTAGGTCAGCTTCACCACCTCGTTGTGGCCGGTGCGGCCCGTGCAGACCTGCTCGTAGCTGGGACGCTCGGTCTCGCCGTTGCTGTAGCCGGATTCGACGTCCGTCACGCCGCGCACTTCCTTGTACACCGCCTCGGTGCACCAGAAGCAGCCGCCGCCCAGGACGATGGTTTGCAGGTCGCTCATGGCTTTCTCCATCAGCCCCGACTTTAGTCGCTCCGGCGCGCGGGCTGGCCGCGCCTGCGGGGGCGCCACGGCCGGGCTGCCTTGACGCCGGCGGCCGCCGACGGGTACATTACTAACCGGTCAGTCAGTAATATTTTCCGGCCGTTTCCAGGCCCCACTCCATGTCCCTCAGCAAGCTCACCGACCGCGGTGAAGACCACCAGGCCCGGCGCGAACGCCGCAAGGAGGCCCGTCCGGGCGAACTCCTGGACGCGGCCCTGGACTTGTTCGTGGAAAAGGGCTTTGCCGCCACCCGCTCGGAAGAGGTTGCGGCGCGCGCCGGGGTTTCCAAGGGCACCCTGTTCCTCTACTTCCCCACCAAGGAAGAGCTGTTCAAGGCGGTCGTGCGCGAGAACATCTCCGGCCGCTTCGCCGAGTGGGCGCAGGAGTTCGAGACCTTCGAAGGTTCCACGGCGGACATGGTGCGCTACTGCATGCGCGTCTGGTGGGAGCGCATCGGCGCCACCCGCGCCTCCGGCATCACCAAGCTGATGATCAGCGAGGCGCGCAACTTCCCCGAGCTCGCCGCTTTCTACCAGCAGGAGGTGATCCGTCCCGGCACGGAGCTGGTGCGGCGGATCCTGCAGCGCGGCGTGGAGCGCGGCGAGTTCCGCTCCATCGATCTCGACTACACCGTGTTCAGCATCGTCGCGCCGATGATCTTCCTGATCATGATGAAGCACTCCCTGGGTGCCTGCGTGCCGCAGGAGTACCCGCTGGACCCCGAGCGCTACGTGAACGCGCAGGTGGAGACGCTGCTGCAAGGCCTGTGCGTGCGGCCCGCCGCGACCGGGAGTGGCGCATGAAGCGGCACTGGAAGTGGCTGCTGGTCGCCCTGGTCGCGCTGGTGGTGGTGGCCGGCGGCTGGCGCGCGGTCTCCGGCCGGCGCGCCCAGCAGGCAGCCGAGGCGCAACTGGCCACCCAGCGCGCGCAACCCACCGTGGAACTGGCCGCCGGCGACTTCGTGCGGGCGGAGGTGCGGGAGCTGCAGCGGGCGCTGCCGGTGTCCGGCTCGCTGAAGGCCGTCGATTCGGCCTACGTCAAGGCGCGCGTCCCCGGCGAACTGCAGGGCCTCGCGCTGCGCGAAGGGGACCCGGTCAAGGCGGGACAGGTCGTCGCCCGCATCGAAGCGACCGAGATGCAGGCACGGCTGAAGCAGGCGCGCGAGCAGGCCGATGCAGCCCGGGCGCAGATCGACATCGCCGAGCGGCAGTTCAGCAACAACAAGGCGCTGGTCGACCAGGGCTTCATCTCGCGTTCCGCGCTGGACACGTCGGCCAACAACCTGGCCGCGGCGCAGTCCAACCACAAGGCGGCGCTGGCTGCGGTGGACCTGGCCGCCAAGGGCATGGAGGACACGGTGCTGCGCGCGCCGATCTCCGGCATCGTGTCGCAGCGCCTCGCGCAGCCGGGCGAGCGGGTGCCGGTGGACGGCCGCGTCATCGAGATCGTCGACCTGAGCCGCCTGGAACTGGAAGCGACGCTCAGCGCGGCCGATTCCGTGGCCGTGCAGGTGGGCCAGCTGGCGCAGCTGCAGGTCGAAGGCAGTGCGCGGCCGGTGACGGCGCGCGTCGTGCGGATCAACCCGAGTGCCCAGGCGGGCAGCCGCAGCGTGCTGGGCTACCTGGCCGTGGTGGACCCCACCGGCCTGCGGCAGGGCCTGTTCGCCCAGGGCACGTTGGCCATCGGCCGCGCGTCGTCGCTGGCGGTGCCGCTGTCCGCGGTGCGCACCGACAAGCCCGCGCCCTACGTGCAGGTCGTCGAGGACAACAAGATCGCGCACAAGGGGGTGGCGACCGGTGCGCGCGGCGAAGCCGACAAGGACAGCTGGGTCGGGGTGACCGGCGTGCAGGCGGGCGCCGTGGTGGTCCGCGGCCACGTGGGACCGCTGCGCGAAGGCACGGCCGTGAAGTTCACCAAGCCGCCGAGTCCCTGACATGTGGTTCACCCGCGTCAGCCTGAAGAACCCCGTATTCGCCACGATGGTGATGCTCGCCATCGTCGTGCTGGGCCTGTTCTCCTACCAGCGGCTGAACGTCGACCAGTTCCCCAACATCGACTTCCCGGTGGTGGTGGTGCAGACCGAGTACCCGGGCGCCTCGCCCGAGATCGTGGAGAGCGAGGTCAGCAAGAAGGTCGAGGAGGCGGTGAACTCCATCGCCGGCATCAACGCCCTCACCTCGCGCAGCTACGAGAGCCTGTCGCTCGTCGTGATCGAATTCCAGCTGTACGTCGACGGCCGAAAGGCGGCCGAGGACGTGCGCGAGAAGATCGCCGCCGTCCGCCCGACCTTCCGTGACGAGGTGAAGGAGCCGCGGGTGCTGCGCTTCGACCCCGCGAGCCGGCCGATCTGGTCGCTGGCGGTGCTGCCCGACGCCAGCAAGGGAACCCGGCCGCTGTCGGCCGTGGAGCTCACCAACTGGGCCGACCAGGTGCTCAAGAAGCGGCTGGAGAACGTGCGCGGCGTCGGTTCGGTGACGCTGGTGGGCGGCACGCGGCGCGAGATCAACGTGTACTTGAATCCGCCGGCGATGGAAGCGCTGGGCATCACGGCGGACCAGGTGGTGAACGCCGTGCGCAGCGAAAACCAGGACCTGCCGGTCGGTGCGATCCGCTCCGCTTCGCAGGAACGCGTGGTGCAGATCGATGCGCGCATGAAGCGGCCGGAGGATTTCGGACGGATCATCGTCGCGCGCAAAGGATCAGGAGCCGCCGGTCAAGCCGGCGGGGGCGCGCCGGTGCGCGTGGACCAGGTCGCCACCGTGTCCGACGGCGGCCAGGAAGTGGAAAGCCTCGCCCTCTACAACGGCCGGCGCACGCTGCTGCTGCAGGTGCAGAAGGCGCAGGACGAGAACACCATCGAGGTCACCGACGGCCTGAAGGCGGCGGTCCAGGAGATGCAGGCGCAGCTGCCCCCCGGCCTGAAGCTGGAGCAGGTGGCGGACGCCTCGCGGCCCATCCGCGTCTCGGTGGAGAACGTGCGGCGCACCCTGCTCGAGGGCGCGATGCTCACCGTGCTGATCGTGTTCCTGTTCCTCAACTCGTGGCGCTCCACGGTGATCACCGGCCTCACGCTGCCGATCGCGCTGATCGGCACCTTCCTGTTCATGTATGCCTTCGGCTTCTCCATCAACATGGTGACGCTGATGGCCCTGTCGCTGTGCGTGGGCCTGCTGATCGACGACGCGATCGTGGTGCGCGAGAACATCGTGCGCCACGTGCAGATGGGCAAGCCGCCGTTCCAGGCCGCCATGGACGGCACGCAGGAGATCGGCCTGGCCGTGCTGGCGACCACCTTCTCCATCGTCGCCGTGTTCCTGCCCATCGGCTTCATGGGCGGCATCATCGGCAAGTTCTTCCACGAGTTCGGCGTGACCATCGTCGCCGCCGTGCTGATCTCGATGTTCGTGAGCTTCACGCTGGACCCGATGCTGTCCTCCGTCTGGCACGACCCGGAGATCGAGGCGCACGGCAAGCCCAAGGGCCGGCTCACCCTGTACGACCGCAGTGTCGGCCGCGTGACCGGCTGGTTCGATCGCGCGACCGAGCGCCTGGCCGAGGCCTACCAGGCCATCCTGCGCTGGTCGCTGGGGCACAAGCTCGCCACCGTCATCGGCGCCGTCGTCATCTTCATCGTGAGCATCGCGATGGTGCCGCTGCTGGGGACCGAGTTCGTGCCCAAGGCGGACTACTCGGAGACCAGCGTGAGCTTCTACACGCCGGTCGGTTCCTCCCTGGAGCTCACCGAGGCGAAGGCGCAGCAGGTCGAGGCCATCATCCGCGAGTTTCCCGAGGTGAAGTACACGCTGGCGACGATCAACACCGGCGCGCAGGCGGGCAAGATCTACGCGTCGGTCTACGTGCGCCTGGTGGATCGCAAGCAGCGCAGCCGCAGCGTGGACCAGATGGCGGGCATCCTGCGCGAGCGCCTGAAGCAGGTGCCCGGCATCACGGTCACGCACGCCGGGCTGCTGGACGCCGTGGGCGGCAACAAGCAGGTCGAGTTCTCGCTGCAGGGCCCGGACCTGAAGGAACTGGAGCGGCTGTCTGCGCTGGTGATGGAGCGCGTGCGCGGCATCCCCGGACTGGTCGACCTGGACTCCAGCGTCAAGCCCGACAAGCCCACCATCGCGATCCAGGTGCGGCGCGATGCGGCCTCCGACCTCGGGCTGTCGATCGCGCAGATCGCCGGCTCGTTGCGCACGCTGGTCGCCGGCCAGACCGTGGGCAACTGGCGCGCGCCCGACGACCAGACCTACGACGTCAACGTGCGGCTGGCCCCCGACGCGCGCAACGCCCCGGCCGACCTGGAGCGCCTGCCGTTCGCCACCGGCAGCAACGCCGACGGCAGCGCCCGCATCGTCCGCCTGAACCAGGTGGCGGGCGTGAGCGAAGGCACCGGGCCCAACCAGATCAACCGGCGCGACCTGACCCGCGAGGTGGCGGTCAACGCCAACACGCAGGGACGGTCCGCGGGCGATGTCTCCAACGACATCCGCGCCCGGCTGGAGACCATCCAGTTCCCGCCCGGCTACCGCTACCAGTTCAGCGGCTCGACCAAGAACATGAAGGAGTCCTTCGGCTACGCGGTGTCCGCGCTGGCGATGGCGGTGATCTTCATCTACATGATCCTGGCCAGCCAGTTCAAGAGCTTCCTGCAGCCGCTGGCGCTGATGACCTCGCTGCCGCTCACGCTGATCGGGGTGGTGCTGGCGCTGATGATGTTCCGCTCCACGCTGTCGATGTTCTCGGTGATCGGCATCGTCATGCTGATGGGCCTGGTGACCAAGAACGCCATCCTGCTGGTGGACTTCGCGATCCGGATGCGCGAACAGGGCATGGACCGCTCCGCCGCCCTGCTGCAGGCCGCGCGCGTGCGGCTGCGTCCCATCCTGATGACGACGCTGGCGATGGTGTTCGGCATGGTGCCGCTGGCCTTCGCGCTGACCGAGGGCTCCGAGCAGCGCGCGCCCATGGGCCAGGCGGTGATCGGCGGGGTCATCACCTCCTCCCTGCTCACCCTGGTCGTGGTGCCCGTCGTCTACTGCTACCTCGATGACCTGGCGCAATGGTTCAAGCGCCGCCGCCGCCCGGCGGCGGGGGGTGCCGGGGCCGCGGCCGTGCCCGCTTCTAAAATGGGCGGTTTGTCCTGACCGCCTGAAAGAAAACCCATGAACGCCCCGATCGACACCGAACGCGCCCGCTTCAACATGATCGAGCAGCAGATCCGCCCCTGGGACGTGCTCGACCTGGACGTGCTCGCCCTGCTGCAGAACGTCAGGCGCGAGGACTTCGTGCCCATCGCGCACAAGGCGCTGGCCTTCACGGACATGATGGTCCCGCTGCTGCCGCACGCCGAAGAGGCCCTGCGCAACGGCTGGTGCATGCTGGAGCCCAAGCAGGAAGCCCGCCTGCTGCAGGATGCCGCCCCCAAGGCGCACGAGAAGGTGCTGGAGATCGGCGCCGGCTCGGGCTACATGGCCGCCCTGCTGGCCAGCCGCGCCCAGCGCGTCATCAGCATGGAGATCGTCCCCGAGCTCGCCCGCATGGCACGCGAGAACCTGCAGCGCGCCGGCATCCGCAACGCGGAAGTGCGCGAGGGCGACGGCGCCAAGGGGCTCGCCGCGGAAGGCCCGTTCGACGTCATCGTGCTGTCCGGTTCGGTCAGCGAAGTGCCGCAGGCCCTGCTCGCGCAGCTGAAGGTGGGCGGCCGGCTGGCGGCCATCGTCGGCGGCGAGCCGGTGATGCGCGCGACCTTCGTCACCCGCACCGGCGAGGCCTCCTACACCACCACCCAGCCCTGGGACACGCTGGCGCCGCGCCTGGCGCACTTCCCCGAGCCTTCGCGCTTCCACTTCTGAGCATGATCCCGCAGGTCCGTCCCGCCGACTGGAACGACTGGCTGCAGGCGCAGGCGGCGCGGCCGGTGCTGCTGGACGTGCGCGAACCGTGGGAAGTGCAGGTCGCCAGCGTGCCGGCCGACCCCGCCTTCGACTTCGTGCCGATCCCGATGAACCAGGTGCCGGCGCGGCTCGCGGAGCTGCCGCAGGACCGGCCCATCGCCATCCTGTGCCACCATGGCGCCCGCAGCCAGCGGGTGGCGATGTTCCTGGCGCAGCAAGGCTTCACGGACGTCGCCAACATCGCGGGCGGCATCGAGGCCTGGTCGTGCGAGCGCGACCCGAACATTCCTCGTTATTGAGGCGCGGTCCAGGACCTCACACTGCAGCAGAACCAGAGAAGGACGGAAATGAACAAGAAGCGGCTTCTCCCCCTGGCGGCGACCCTGCTGGCGTTCTACGGCACGGCGCGCGCGGAAGGGCTGCTCGAGCTGTACGAGGCCGCGAAGGCCTATGACGCCACCTGGCAATCGGCCCGCAACCAGTACGACGCCAACATCGCCCGCGCGAACCAGGCGCGCGCGGGGATCCTGCCGCAGGCGGGCATCACTGCCGGCGTCAACCGCAGCAACGTGGTCACCGACGTCGGCCCTTCGTCCAACCAGCCCGGCTTCACCACCGACCGCACCTTCACCAACCAGCAGGGGGTCGTCAGCGCCTCGCAGCCGCTGTACCGCCCCGCCAACCTGGCCACGTACCGGCAGGGCGAACGCCAGCTGGACCTGGCCCAGTACCAGCTGGTGGCCGCCGGCCAGGACCTGATGATCCGCGTGTCGCAGGCCTACTTCGACGTGCTGGCCGCGCAGGACACGCTGGCCTTCGTGCGGGCGCAGAAGGCAGCGACGGCCGAACAGCTCGCGTCGGCCAAGCGCAACTTCGAGGTGGGGACCTCCACCATCACCGACACGCGCGAGGCGCAGGCCCGCTACGACCTGGTCCTCGCGCAGGAAATCGCCGCGGAGAACGACCTGCGCGTGAAGCGCCTGGCGCTGGACACCGTGGTCGGCAAGACCGACACCCAGCCCAACCCGATCAACGCGCCGGTCGCTGTGCCGCCGGCGCAGCCCGTGGACGCAGATGCCTGGGTCGCCGCGTCCGAGAACGCGAGCCCGGCGATCCTGCAGGCGAAGAAGGCCGTGGAAGTCGCCGAGCTGGAGACCGAGAAGGCCAAGGCCGGCCACAAGCCCACGCTCGACCTCGTCACCAGCTACGGCGTCAACAAGAACATCGGCGCCAGTCCCACCATCGCGGCGGACAGCAAGGTCACCACCGGCACCGTCGGAGTGGCCTTCAACCTGCCGCTGTTCGCCGGCTTCGCCACGCAGAACCGCATCCGCGAGACCCTGGCCCTGGAAGACAAGGCCCGCACGGACCTGGAAGGCACGCGCCGCCAGGTGGCGCAGGCCGTGCGCACCGCCTTCTTCGGCGTGCAGTCCGGCTACGGCCAGGTGCGCGCGCTGGAAGCGGCCGAAGCCTCCAGCCAGAGCGCGCTGGACGCCAACCGCCTGGGCTACCAGGTCGGGGTGCGCATCAACATCGACGTACTGAATGCGCAGAGCCAGCTGTACCAGACCAAGCGCGACCTCGCGCAGGCCCGCTACAACGTGCTGCTCGGCCACCTGCGCCTGCGCCAGGCCAACGGCACGCTGCAGGCGGAGGACCTCGTGCGCCTGAACACGCTGCTGGTGCCCTGAGCGCGGCGCGGCGCGCGCAGCGACGCCGCAGTTGGTGCTACCATCGCGCCCCAGGTGCCGGGGGGCGCCTGCCCGCAAAAGAGGCCCTCACCCCCATTCGCAAGCTGGTCCCCCTGTGACAGCAAGCCCAATCGTCTGACCGAAGCGGGAAAGGTCGACCACGATTCGGAGCCTTGCCATGTCGCTTTCCCCTCCCCTTTCCGTCGTCACCGGTGCCGGTTCCGGCATCGGCCTCGCGCTCGCGCACGCGCTGCTCGACCGCGGCCACGAGGTCGTCGCCATCGACCTCGACCCCTCGGCGGTCGACCCGCGGGCGCGGCGCCATGCGATCGACGTCCGCGATGCCGCGGCGATGGCCGCGCTGGCCACGGCGCACCGCGGCCGTCCTGTGCAACACGTGTTCGCCAATGCGGGCATCGGCTCGCGGGGCGACGTGCTCGATGCGACCGACGCCACCTGGCAATGGGCCTTCGACGTCAACGTCACGGCCGCCGTGCGCACGCTGCGCCTGTGGTGGCCGCACCTGCGCGAGGGCGGCGGCCATGCCGTGGCCACCGTGTCCAGCGCGGCGCTGCAAAGCTATCCCGGCGCGGGTCCCTACCGCGCAAGCAAGGCCGCGTTGCTGGCCGCGCTCGAAGGCCTGCACTACCAGGCGGCCGGCAGCGGGGTGACCGTGCACGCGCTGTGCCCCGGCCTGGTCCGCACGCAGGTCACGGAGGTGCAGCGCTACGCCGAGGCGGCACTGCTCGCTCCGGAAGGCCGCAACCCGTTTTCCGAGTACATCCGCCAGGCCATGCCGCATGCGGAGCCGGCCGATCATTTCGCGCAGCGCGTGCTGGACGGGCTGGACCAGGGCGCGCCCTTCTACTGGTTCACCCATCCGGAAACGCACGACTGGATGCTGGCGCGGCACCGCGCCATCGAGTCCGGCGGCAGGCCCTTCAGCGACTTCGGGAGTGCTCCGTGAACGCCTGCATCGTCGAACTGAAGACGCGGGCGCGCATCGCGCTGAAGGCCTTGCGCGCGGGAGACGATGCGCTGGTGCGGCGCGCCGCCAGGGTGAGCGGCGCGCCGGCGTACGTGCCGCCGGAGTGGCAGCTGCGGCACGCGCTGGCCCTGGCCGCGCAGGCGGTGGGCTTTCGCCACTGGGAGCACGCGCGCAGCGTCCTCGGCGGCGAGGCGCATGCCGGCGACGACATGGGGCGCTTCTGGCATGCGCCCGCCTGCGAGACGCTGCTGAACCACTGGTTCGCGCGCTACGACGAGGCGGCCGCGTTCCAGCAGGAAACGCCCGCCGCCACCCTGCTCACCTACGGACGCCAGTTCGTCGTGGTGGGCGCGGACTACCTGCGCGAGATCGGCGTGGGGCAGGCCTTGCCGGAGGCTGCGGCGGAGCGCTTCGACGCAGTGCGCGCGTACGGCTCGGACCGCTGGCTGCAGTGGTGCGAGGCGCGGCTGCGCGCACCGGCCGGCACCTGGGTCCGCTAGCGGGCGAGCAGCGCCAGCACGGCGTGCGCGGTCTTCGCGGCGGCGCCCCGGTGTGCTGCAGCGAAGTGCTCGGCGGCGTCGACCGCCTGCTGACGCGCGGACGCGTCCCGGGCGAGCGTCACCGCCACGCGCAGGCCCTCTTCCATCGACGCGACGCGCAGCGCCGCGCCCGCCTCCTCGGAAAGCTGCGCGGCGTCGCTGAAGTTGAAGGTGTGCGGGCCCATCACCACCGGGCAGCCGCAGGCGGCGGCCTCGATCAGGTTCTGCCCGCCCAGGGGCAGGAAGCTGCCCCCCAGCAGGGCGACGTCGCTCATCGCGTAGTAGAGAGCCATCTCGCCCAGCGAATCGCCGACCCACACGTCGGCCGGCGCCGGCGCATCGATCCATGCACTGCGCCGCGAGACGCTCAAGCCGGCCTGCGCGACCAGCGCTGCCACTTCGTCGAAGCGTTGCGGGTGGCGCGGCACCAGCAGCCATTGCACGCCGGGATGCTTGACGATGGCGCGCAGGAATTCGGCCTCCTCGCCCTCGCGCGAGCTGGCGAACATCACCACCGGCCGGGGCGAGGTGGAACGCCAGTCGCGGCCCTCGCTCAATTGCGCCGCATCGGGCGTGGCGTCGAACTTGAGGTTGCCGAACACGCCGTGCACGGTCGCCCCCGCTTGCGCGAGGCGGCGCGCATCGCCCTCGGTCTGGGCCCAGGCGGCGCGCAGTGCGCCATAGGCCGGACGCGACAGACGTGCCAGCCGCCGCGCCTGCGCCAGCGACTTCTCGGACAGCCGCGCATTGGCCAGCGCCAGCGGGATGCCGCGCGCATGGCAGGCCGCGGCGATGTTGGGCCACACCTCGGTTTCCATCAGGATGCCGGCGCTCGGACGGAAGTGGTCGAGGAAGCGGCGCACCGCGGCCGGCGTGTCCCAGGGCAGCCACGCCTGCGCGTCGCCTTCGCGCAGCAGCCGCCGCCCTTCGGCACGGCCGGTGGCGGTGCCGTGCGTGAGCAGGATGCGCAGCCCGGGCTGCTCGCGCCGCAGCGCGTCGATCAGGATGGCCGCCGCGCGCGTCTCGCCCAGCGACACCGCATGCAGCCACAGGCGCCCCGGCTCGGTGGCGCCGGCGTAGTGGCCGAAGCGTTCCTCCACGTCCTCCAGGTAGCCGGGCTCGGCCGCGCCCCGGCGCCGCAGCTTCCGGCGCAGCAGCGGCTGGGCGCCGATCAGCACCAGGGAATAGAGCGGCCGGATCATCCGCCGATTGTGACGGCCTGCCAGGCGGCCCACACCGCATCGACGCCGGGCGTGGGCGAGGCGAACACACTGCGCTGGCGGGCCGCAGCTAGCGGGCCGGTGCGCCATGCGGTGTCGAAGTTGTAGACCTGCACGTGCGGCAGGTCGAGCGCCACGGCGATGTGCGACAGGCCGCTGTCCACGCCGATCGCGCCGGCGCAGTGGGCCATGCGTTCGGTGAGCGCGTCCAGCGACAGGCGCGGCCACACCTCCGCCTGCGGTCCCAGCGCCCGCGCGATCCGCTGGCTGGTCGCGCGCTCGCCGTCGCTGCCATGCGGCAGGCCGAGGCCGTGGCCCTGCGCCAGCAGGCGCTGGCCGAGCGCGATCCAGTGGTCCTCGGGCCAGCACTTGTCCTGGCGTGAGGTGCCGTGAATCAGCACCACCGTGTTCCCGCGCACCGCGCCGGCGTGCCCGAGGCCGAAGCGCGGCGGTCCCTGCAGCGGGTAGCCGAACACCTGCGCGCACAGGGCGCGGCCCCGCTGCACCGCGTGCGACGCCGGATCCACAGTCACGGCGACGTCCGCCACCCAGCGCGTGGGCGCCTCGTAGCTGGAGCCCTCGGTGCGGTTGGCCATCGCGTAGCGCCGCCCTTGCGGCGTGAGCCGCGCCATGTGCGCGATCAGCGCCGACTTGGTGAGCCCCTGCAGGTCGATCACCGCGTCGTACGGCTCGGCATGCAGCTCGCCGCGGAAGGCGCGCCACTCAAGGCGCGTGGCGCTCGCCAGCGGCGCCTTGCGCCACTTGCGCAGCTCGCAGGGGATCACGCGGGCCACGCCCTCGCAGCGCTCCACCAGCGGCGCGAAGCCACGCTCCACCACCCAGTCGATCTTCGCTTCGGGGAAAGCCTCGCGCAGGTCCTGCACCGCCGGCATCGTGTGCACCACGTCCCCGAGGGACGACAGCTTGACGATGAGGACCCGGCCCGGCCTCAATGCGCCGCCTCGGCGATCTGCGCGTCGGGCTTGACGCTGCGCAGCAGGGACAGCATCTCGCCCTCGATGCGGTGCATCGCCTCCTGCGTGTGGCCCTCGAAGCGCAGCACCAGCACCGGCGTGGTGTTGGAGGCGCGGATGAGGCCGAAGCCGTCGCTCCAGTCGACGCGCAGGCCGTCGATTGTGGACACCTGCGCCTGCGGGAAGCTGGCCTTCTTCACCAGCGCGTCCACCACGCGATGCGGCTCGCCCTCCTCGCACTTCACGTTCAGCTCCGGCGTGGAGAAGCTGGTGGGCAGGTCGTTGAGAACCTTGCTGGGATCGGGGTGGCGCGACAGGATCTCGAGCAGCCGGCAGCCCGCGTAGGTGCCGTCGTCGAAGCCGTACCAGCGCTCCTTGAAGAAGATGTGGCCGCTCATCTCGCCGCCCAGCGGCGAATTCACTTCCTTCATCTTCGCCTTGATCAGCGAGTGGCCGGTCTTGTACATCAGCGGCTGGCCGCCGGCGGCCGCGATGGCGGGCGCCAGGCGCTGCGTGCACTTCACGTCGAACAGGATGGTCCCGCCGGGCACGCGCGACAGCACGTCCTGCGCGAACAGCATCATCTGGCGGTCCGGGTAGATGTTGTTGCCTTCGCGCGTGATGATGCCCAGGCGGTCGCCGTCGCCGTCGAATGCCAGGCCAAGGTCGGCGCCGGTTTCCTTCAGCTTCGCGATCAGGTCGCGCAGGTTCTCCGGCTTGCTGGGATCGGGATGATGGTTGGGGAAGTTGCCGTCCACCTCGCTGTACATCTCGGTCACGTCGCAGCCGATGGCGCGGAAGATCCCCGGCGCCGAGGCACCGGCCACGCCGTTGCCGCAGTCCACCACGATCCGCAGCGGCCGCGCGAGCTTGATCTCGTTGCGGATGCGGTCGCGGTAAGGCGCGAGCACGTTGATGTTGCGCACCTTGCCGGGCGCGGCGGGCTGGTCCCAGCCGGCTGTTTCCATCATCTTGCGCAGCGCCTGGATCTCGTCACCGTAGATGGCGCGGCCCGCCAGCACCATCTTGAAGCCGTTGTAGTCCCTGGGGTTGTGGCTGCCGGTGACCTGGATGCCGCTGTTGCACAGCGTGTTGGCGGCGAAGTAGAGCATGGGCGTGGTGACCATGCCGACGTCGATCACGTCGACGCCGCTGGCGACCAGGCCTCGAACGAGTGCCGCCGACAGCGACGGGCCGCTCAGGCGGCCATCGCGCCCGACGGCGACGGCCGTTTCGCCTTCGCGCCGGGCGAAGGTCCCGAAGGCGCGGCCGAGCGCCTCGGCCACCTCTTCCGTCAGCGTCGCGGGAACGATGCCGCGCACGTCGTAAGCCTTGAAAATGCTGGGGCTGAGCTGCATGGGGAATGCGATCCGGATGTGGTTGGGAGTGCCTTGCATTCTAGGGGGCGCCCGCGCAGGAACATGTCCGGAAACGGCCAGTCCCGGTCCGGGCGCTGCGTATCATGACCCCATGAACCCGGTCGAACCCGCCCTGAGCCCCGATGCCTGCTACCTCGCACTGAAGGCGAAGGATGCGCGCTTCGACGGCAGCTTCTTCACGGGCGTGACCAGCACCGGCATCTACTGCCGTCCCGTGTGCCGGGTGCGCACGCCGCGGCGTGAGAACTGCCGCTTCTTCGCCCATGCGGCGCAGGCCGAAAGCGCCGGTTTCCGTCCCTGCCTGCGCTGCCGTCCGGAGCTGGCGCCGCAGGCGCTGCGCTGGTCACTGCAGGATGCAAGCGCCGTGCTGGCCCAGCAGGCCGCCCGCCTGCTGGACGAACCGGAAGCGTGGGGCGGCGACACGCCGTCGGTGGAACTGCTCGCGCAGCGGCTGGGCATCAGCGACCGGCACCTGCGCCGGATCTTCGAGGCGCAGCTGGGCGTGTCGCCGCTGCAGTACCTGCAGACGCGGCGGCTGCTCAGCGCCAAGCAGCTGCTGGCCGACACCGCCCTGCCGATCACGCAGATCGCGCTCGTCAGCGGCTTCGGCAGCATCCGCCGCTTCAACGCCGCGTTCACGGCGCACTACGGCCTGAGTCCCGGCGCGCTGCGGCGCGAGGGCACCCAGCGCGATGCCTTCGCGCTGGTGCGGCTGGGCTACCGCCCGCCCTACGACGTGGAGGCGATGCTCGGCTTCTTCCGCACGCGCGCCATCGAGGGGCTGGAGGCCGTGACCGATCGAACCCTGTCGCGCACGCTCGCCCTCGACGCCCACGGCCGGCGCTGGGAAGGCTGGCTCAGCATGGCCTTCGACGAGGCGCACTGCCAGGTGCTGCTGCGCGTGAGCGAATCGCTGCACGGCGTGCTGCCACTGGTGATCCGCCGCGTGCGCGCCGCGCTGGACCTGGATGCCGACCCGCACGCGATCAACGCCCGGCTGCACGGCAGCTTCCCGCTGGGCGACGGCCTGCGCGTGCCGGGCGCGCTCAGCGGCTACGAGCTGGCGGTCCGCGCGGTGCTGGGCCAGCAGATCACCGTGGCGGCGGCACGCACGCTGGCGCAACGGCTGGTGCATCGTTTCGGCACGCCGATCGAAACGCCGGACCCGGCCCTGCGGCACCTGTTCCCGGCACCGGAAGTGCTGGCCGCGGCGTCAGGCGATGCGCTCGGTTCGCTGGGCATCGTGCGGCAGCGGCAGGGCGCGATCGTCGCGATCGCGCGCGCGGTCGCCGAAGGCGGCCTCACGCTGCACGCGGGCGCCGACGTTCCGGCGACGACCGCGGCGCTGAAGGAGCTGCCGGGCATTGGCGACTGGACGGCGCAGTACATCGCGATGCGCGCGCTGCGCTGGCCCGACGCCTTCCCCGCGGGCGACGTCGCGCTGCACAAGGCGCTGGGCGTGCAGCAAAGCAAGCAGCCGGCGCGCGAGGCCGAGGCGGCGTCGCAGGCCTGGAAACCCTGGCGCAGCTATGCCGTCGTGCGCGCATGGAGCGCCCTCTCCCAAGGAGTCTGAGATGGAACACAACACGGTGCGCGTCTGCACGCGCTACGAAAGCCCCCTGGGCACCATGCTGGTGGCCGCCAGCGACACGGGCATTGCCGGTGTCTGGTTCGACGGCCAGCGCCACGGGCCCGACAGCAGCGGCTGGCGCGAGGACCCGCAGCACCCGGTGCTGCGCGAGGCGGTGGCGCAGTTGCGGGCGTACTTCGCCGGCGAGCGCGACGGGTTCGACCTGCCGCTGGACCTGGACGCCGGCACGCCCTTCCAGCGCAGCGTGTGGAGCGCGCTGCTGGCCATCCCGCGCGGTGCGACGACCAGCTATGCGCAGCTGGCGCGCCAGCTGGGCCGGCCGCAGGCGGCACGCGCCATCGGTGCCGCCGTCGGGCGCAATCCCGTGAGCATCGTCGTGCCCTGCCACCGTGTACTGGGCACGGGCGGCAGCCTCACGGGTTACGCGGGCGGACTGGAACGAAAGACCGCGCTGCTGCGGCTCGAAGGCGCACTGTCCCACTGACGCGATGCCGGTTTCCTCTGTCGTCGATTTCATCGCGCTGGCCGCGATCTGGGGTTCGTCCTTCCTGTTCATGCGGCTCGCGGTCGTGGAGTTCGGGCCGCTGCCCACGGCGGCGATGCGGGTCGGCATCGCCGCCGTGTTCCTGCTGCCGCTGATGCTGGCCAAGGGCCATGGCAAGGTGTTCCTGCGCCACTGGCCCGCGATCTGCCTGGTCGGCATCCTGAACTCCGGAATCCCGTTCTTCCTGTTCTCGTTCGCGTTGCTGTCCATCACCACCGGGCTCTCGGGCGTCCTCAATGCCACGGTGCCGTTGTTCGGTGCGCTGGTTGCGTGGGTCTGGCTGAAGGACCGACCGACCGGTTCGCGCATCGCCGGACTGGCCGTGGGCTTCCTGGGCGTGGCGATGCTGGCGTGGGACAAGGCCAGCTTCCAGCCGAATGCGGCCGGCATCGCGCCGGCCTGGGCCGTGCTGGCCTGCCTGCTGGCGACGACCTGCTACGCCTTCGCCGCCAGCGCGACCAAGCGCTACCTCACGGGGCTGCCGCCGCTGGCGACGGCCACCGGCAGCCAGGTCGGCGCGGCCGTTGCGCTGGCGCTGCCCGCCGCGTGGCTGTGGCCGGTGGAGCGGCCCGGATCGCAGGCCTGGCTGTCGCTGCTGGTGGTCGGTGTCCTGTGCACCGGCATCGCCTACGTGCTGTACTTCCGCCTGATCGAGCAGGCGGGCCCGGCGCGCGCGCTGGCCGTGACCTTCGTGGTGCCGGTGTTCGCGATCCTGTACGGCGTGCTGTTCCTCGGCGAGCAGGTGACGCCCTGGATGCTGGTGTGCGGCGCGGTGATCGTGTGCGGCACGGCCCTAGCCACCGGCCTGCTCAAGCTGCCGTCGCTGAGGACGCAGCCGTGAATTCGGCGCGCCGGATCAAGCTGCGGCTCGCCGCCACCAAGCCGCGCAATCCGCTGGTGAGCGCGGCGGCACAACGCAAGGCGGGGTCGCATCGCAAGTCGCGCGCGGCCGAGCGCCAGGCGGACAAGGCCCAGCTGCGCAAGCAGCTCAAGGACTTGTGACGGTGGCTTAGAAGCGCGGCAGGTCGGTCAGGCGCCGGCCGGGCCGCTCGCCGACGGCGGCCAGCGATTCCGTGCCTTCGGACATCACGTCCACCTTGACCTCGGAGCCCATCTGCAGGGTGCCGCGCTCGGTCGGGAACAGCGTGACGACGGTGTCGCCCTCCACCAGGCGGTCCACCACCTCGACCAGGCGCGTGGGCGCGGGCCGCAGGTCCCAGTGTTCCAGGCTGGGATCGACCATGCCCATCATCACTTCGCTCACCTGGCTGCCTTCCAGGCGAACGGCCGTGATGGCGTAGAGCACGCTGGGCGCCGGGCCGCCGGGGAAGGCGGGCGTGAGCGCGGCCATGCGCGAAGAGGCAATCGATTTCTCAACCATGCGGCACATTGTGGTCAGCCACGGGGTCCGCACGATAAGCCGACCCCGCGTGGAAGCGTGGGAGAGTGCCTACCATGGGCCGTACACTGGCGCCCTTTCCCATGTCCGCCGCAGTCCCTTTCCCCGTTTCCGGGCCCGCGCTGACGCGCGCGCACGCGCGCCGGTTGCGCGACGCCTACCGGTCCGCCGGCTGGCCCTGCCAGGATGCGCTGGAGATCGACCTGCTGGCCGCCGGCCTGCTGGAGCGCGTGCGCTCGGGCGACGGCCACGAGACGCTGCGCGTCACCGATGCCGGCGTGCAATGGCTGGCCACCGTGCTCGCGCGCAACCGCGCGGCGCTGTCGGCGCACGAGGCGCTGGTGCAGCGGGTCGCGCAGGAAATGGCGCGCGCCGGACGCCTGGCGTGGACCGGCCTGAGCCTGCGGGCGCAGGTCGCCACCGGCGAGACGGCCAAGCCGCTGCGCTGGTGCATCGCGCGGCCGGACGTCTTCTCGATCCGCCACACCTCGGTGGAAAGCTACGTCGAACCGATCGTGCACGAGATCAAGGTGCGGCGCTCCGACCTGCTGGCCGACCTGCGCCAGGAAGCCAAGCGCGCGGCTTACCGCGACCTCGGCGAATGCTGGTACGTGCTGGGCAACGACGGCCGCGGGCGCGCGATCGGCGAACCGGACGAAGTGCCCGGCGAGTGCGGAGTCATGGTGCTGCGCGCGGACGGCGGCTTCAGCGTCGCCCGCCCCGCGCTGCGACCGGCGCGCGCGGGACTGCCCTTCGGCGTGTGGATGGCGCTGGCCAAGGCAACGCCGATTCCGCACGCCGACGAGGACGCGCAGGGGCTGCTGGACGCGTCCAACTAGCGTACGCGGCCCCAACTGGGGCTACTGCTTGGGATGCTCCAACTTGCCGGGCGGCGGGTCGTTCTTCGCGCGCTCGTGCCCCTTCTCCGGGTCCATCGGATTCGACACCGGCTCGGGGTTTCCAGGCTTGGGCGGATCCGTGGGCGCCGGGATGGGCGGGGGCGCGTTCCAGTTCATGCGGGTCCCGGCTTCACTCGCGCTCAGGCTTGCGCGCGGGCCGTTCCTCGCGAGCGGGTTCGCCGCTGGAGAGGCCGTCGCTCGGGATGTCGTCCTCGGGGACGAAGGTGGGCTCCTCGCGATCGAGGCCAGGCGCGGGGGGCGTGATGCCCTGGGGCGTGCGGACGGTGGGCATGGGGAACTCCTCTGGATCAGATCGTGGGTTTGGTCACCCCGGGCTCCTCCGGTTCGGCCGGCGGCAGGGCCTGGCCGAATTCAGGCTCCACCGGCAACTGCGACGGGTTGGAGCGCGGCGTGTCCGTGTCGCCCGGCTCGGGATCCGGCTCGACAGGATGGGTGGGCGGATGGGAGGTGGCCATGGTCAGAACGGGCTCTTCGGGTTCAGCGTCAGGTCGCGGGGAACGGTGGCCGTGCCCTGCTGCACGTCTGGCTCGCCGGACTCGTCCACGCGCGCGGAGAAACCGTCGTCCAGGCTGTCGTTGAGCGGCTCGCCCGCCCGCAGGCTCGGATCGATGTCGTGATGGTTCATGGCAGCCTCCATGCGTCCATGGTGACCCGCGAGCCGGCGCCGTTCGTTCGGAGACGGGGCCGTGTCGCTGTAGTCCTGCGGGCCGAAGCTCAGTGCTTGTCGTCGCCGAAGCGCTGCTGCGCCTCGCGGCGCACCACGTTGCTCGGCTCGTGCGTGAAAGGCAGGCGGGGCAGCCCGATCAGGGCCTGCAGCCGGGCGTGCGCCCGGTCCATGTCGGCACCGATCATGGCGAGCGCCACCTCGTGGGTGGGATCGGACTGGGCGATCTCCATGTAAGCATTGCGCAGGCGCTGGTAGTCGGCGTCGGCGCGCGCGACTTCATCCTGCAGCGCCAGCACCTGGGCATATTCGGCGCGGCTGTAGCGCATGGTGTTCCTCCCGGAGCCCGGGGCCCGGTGGTCGTCGGCGGCTGCGGCGCGGGCGTGCGGTCCGTTCCTCGTGCTCATGCGGACCATCCTAGGAACTATCGCACGCCCGCGCTGTAGGACGAGGCGCAAACCCGCTGCCCTCTGCCCGCATCGCGCGTGCAAAAGGGCGCACGCCACGCTGCAGAGCCAGCACGGAAGGGCTGCGAATGGGTCAGTCGAACTTGACGTTGTTCTCGCGCACGGTCGCGACGAAGCCGTCGTACTGCCGGCGGAAGAACGCAGCGAAATCGTGCGGCGTCATGCCGTAGCTGGCAAAGCCTTGCGCGACGAGCTGGTCGCGCACTTCCGGGCGTGCCAGGGCGGCGCGCAGTCCGGCGCTCAGCTTCTCCGTCGCATCGGCCGGCAAGCCGGCCGGGCCGAAGAAGCCCGCCCAGGGAGTGATGGTCAGCTTGCCGATGCCCAACTCGGCCGCGGTCGGCACATCGGGCAGCAGCGGACTGCGTTTGGGCAGCAAGGTCACCAGCGCCCTGGCCTTGCCTTCCTTGACGAAGGTGGGCATCAGCGTGCCGGTGGAGAAGATCATGGAGATCTGCCCGCTCGCCAGGTCGGTGAGCGCCTGCGCATCGCCCTTGTAGCGGGCGTTGACCACCTTGGCGCCGCGGGTGGACAGCAGCTGCAGCATCGCGAGTTCGGCGGCGCTGTTGCTGGAGGCGGAGGTGTACTTGCCCGGATGGGCGGCCACCAGGTCCAGGAACTCGGCCAGGTCCTTCGCGGGGATGGTGGGCGCGATGGCCAGGAACATCGAGAACTCGCCGGCGGAGCTGATCGGCACGAAGGCCTTGAACGGGTCGTACGGCGGGTTCGGGCGCAAGGCGGGCACCGCGACCATCGAGGTGTTGGTGCCCATGAGGATGGTCGCGCCGTCCGCCGGCGCGCGCATCACTTCCTGTGCCGAGATGATGCCGTCGGCGCCCGGCTTGTTGTCCACGATCACCTGCTGCCCCAGCTCCGCGGCCAGGCCCTTCGCGATGATGCGCGTCATCACGTCCGCGGCACCGCCGGGCGTGAAGCCGACCACGATGCGCACCGGCTTGCCTGCGGCGACCTGGCCGAATGCGGTGGGCCACGCTGCCGCTGCGGCGGCGGCCGCCAGGCCCTGTAGCGCCTGCCGGCGGCGAATGCTGCTGTCCATCTCGTGTCTCCTGGTTCTCTTGAATCCCGTGCGCTTCAGGACTTGCGCGTGACCGTCACGATCCCCTGGTCGGCGTCGACGCGCACCCAGTCGCCGGTGCGGATCACCGAGAGCGGGTCGATGTCGAAGTCCGTCATCGCCGGCGCATGGCTGACCACCGCGCCCAGCGCCACCTTGGTCGTCATCTGGTTGAACAGCCAGGCCGCCGGTGCGGTGCCCATCACGCGCGCCAGGTGGAACTGCGCCGACCAGCCGGAGGACCCCTTGGCGCCGGGAAACACCAGCACCTTGCCGGCAAAGCTCTGGCCGCGCAGTTCGTGCCGCGTTTCGACGACGGTGCCGGTGCGCGGGTCCACCCCGCCCCAGCCGGAGATCGGCTCGTTGGTGACGAGCGCCTCGCCTTCGGCGACGCCGGGCACGACCTTGCGGCCGCGGATCACGATCGTCTCGCCTGCCTGCGCGACGGGGGAAGTTTCCGAAGGGACTGCGGTGTTCATGCGGCGCTCCAGCGACCGGTGCAGGCCGCATCGATGCATTGCGCGGTGGTGCCGAACCAGGCCTGCACGCCCAGGATGGCGGGCAGGTAGTGCGCCTGCTTGGCGGAGTCCAGCGCCACGACCTTGGTGCCGGGCGGAACCGCGCGGCTCATCGCGGAGCAGCTGTCGGTCATGATCTTGCCGCCCGCGTCCTCGATGATCTGCGTGTAGCCGTTGCGCGTCGCCACTTCCTTGATCGCGCGCGGCGTCCAGATCCAAAGCGCGGAGTCCGCGTGCACCTTGCGGCCCTCGATCAGCTGCGCGGCTTCCCAGATCTGCTCGATCGTGTAGTGCGGGCAGCCCAGCATCACGTAGTCGACCTTGCGGTCGTGGCCGGTGGCATTGATGCGCTCCAGCGTCGCGGCCCGTTCGCGCGCGCCGTAGTGCCGCGTCTCGGTCGGCTTGTTGCCTCCGTAAGCCTGTTCGGCGGTGTTCGCTTCCGGCGTGATGCCCACCAGGTGGAACATCTCGACGCCACCGGACGAGGACGCCGCGGCGCCGAAGTGCTTGAGCTTGGGCAGGTTGGGCACCTGGCCCACGCCAGTGATCACCGGAACGCGCTCCTGCACCCACTCGCCCATCCAGTAGCCGAACAGGCCCCAGTCCTCCACCGTCTCCACCGGGATGTCGAGATGGATGCCCAGCGTGCCGCGCCGGTACTCGTCGCGGTGGAAGCCCCAGTCGGGGATGCGGCAGGTGAGCATGGCGGCGCCGACGCTTTCCCGGCCTTCGGTGTTGGTGCGCCCGCCCAGCACCGAGTTGCAGTACACGACGGCCGATGATTCCATCCAGGCGCAGTGCTCGCCCCGCGTCGGCACGTTGCCGACCTGGTAGGGCGTGCAGGTGTTGAGGATCTGCACGCCCAGGCGCGCGGTCTCGGCCTCGCTCTTCTTGTAGAAGCGGACCATCTCCTCGGACAGCCCCATCTCCTTCGGATGGTGCGGATCGAAGCCGAGCTGCAGGTGCGAGGTGAAGGCCTTGACCTTGGGGATCTGCACCACTTCCGCGCTGTCCAGGCTGAACTCGCTGAACACCGCGTCCATGCCGCCCTTCTCCAGCGCGAAGTCGCGCATGAAGGGCGTGGTGGCCGTGACGGTTCCGGTCACGTTGTGCGTCTCGACCAGGTTCTCGGCGCCGAGCGCCTCGCCGTAGCGGATCAGCAGGTCCATCGCCTTGGCGACGGCGGCGCCGCCCTCGCCGTCGCGCATGGCCTTTTCGACGTCGGTCAGGCGCATGCCTGTGCTCCCGCCAGGGTGGCAGCCTTCTCCTGCGTGGCCCGCAGGTAGACGCCTTGCCGCAGCAGTTCCTGCTGCAGGGTCGGCACGTCGACATGGCGCGGCTGCACGCCCTGCGCGACGGCCAGCGCAGCGGCCGCGCCGGCGGCCTGGCCGGTGATCCAGCACTGCGGGATCTCGCGCATGAAGCCGTGCGAGTTGCGGTCGCAGGAGACGTGGCGGCCGCAGGCCAGCAGGCCGTCGAGCTGCTCGGGCACCAGCGCGCCGTAGGGGATGGAGATGTTGGGGAACTTGGGCGAGACCGCCGGCGTCACGCCCACCTCGTCCCACAGCGCCGTGCCTTCGGGCCAGCGGCTGCGCAGCACCGCGTCGACGCCCGTGAGGCGGCGCGCGTGGCGCACGCCGATCTGCGGCGCCGACAGCATCATGTACGCATCCTCGAAGCCGGGCGCGTGCTGGCGGTAGTACGCGAGGTGCGATGCCATCGCGCGGTGCGAGCGCACCTCCACCGCGGTGAGGTCGTCGACGTCGAGCGCGGAGTAGCCCGACTGGCGCGGCCCCATGAACAGCGCGATGTCGTCGCGCCAGGACACGAAGGGACGCTCGAACAGGCCGCACTCCTCGCGGCCGCCGGCCATGAAGGCCTGGAAGCCCTCGGGGTTGCCGCCGCGGAACGCGATCCACTTGTTCATGTCGACGCCGCCGAACAGCCAGGCGGTGTTCATGCAGTGGTGCACGTCTTCCTGCTCGATGTCGTTGACGTAGGCCGCGCCGGCACGCGCGAACAGGTCGCCGTCGCCGGTGGCGTCCACCACAACCTTGGCGCGGATCGCCATGCGGCCTTCCTTGCTCTCGAAGGTGGCGCCGCAGACCTTGCCGTCTTCCATCAGCGGCATCGCCGCCCATGAGTGGTACACCAGCTTCACGCCGCGCTCGATCATGATTTCCTGCGACAGCAGCTTCAGGCGCTCGGGATCGATGGTGGGCGACCAGGTGACCACGCCGTGGTACGCGGCGGTGCGAAAGGACCAGTGGTGCGCCTTGGACGGGTCCTTCGAGCCCCAGTCTTCCGGTGCCGGGCCGGCCACGGCATCGGCGGGCAGGCGGTCGAACAGTTCCTCGGCGAATCCGCGGATCACCAGCTGGCCTTGCCAGTCGGTCATGCGATCGATCCAGATCACCAGGCCGCCGGTGGAGAGACCGCCGAGGTGGTTGTAGCGCTCCAGCAGGACGACGTCGGCACCGGCACGCGCAGCGGCCGCCGCGGCGGCGGTGCCCGAAGGGCCGCCGCCGACCACCAGCACGTCGCACTGCCGGTACAGCGGAATATCGCGTCCGGGTTCGTGGACGGTGCCCAGCTGCGGGCGCGGCGGCTTGGCATCGCGTTCGAAGATGTCGGACTGCAGGATGCGCTCGTCGCCGCGCACGGCGGTCTTCATCCGGGGCTTGTCGGTGCTCATGGTCATGGGTTGGTTGTGCGGGTGAGCACGGCGCCTTGCGACAGCGGGCCCACGTTGCGGCGGTAGATCTGCAGCCAGCCGCGGTCGAACTGCTTGGCGGGCGGCTGCCATTCGAGGCGGCGCTGCTGCAGCACCGCATCGTCGACTTCGAGGTCGACGCGGCGGGTGTCGAGGTCGATGGTGACGGTGTCGCCATTGCGCACCAGCGCGAGCGGCCCGCCGAGCGCGGCCTCGGGCGCAACTTCGGCAACGACCAGGCCTTTGCACACCAGCCCGGAGAGGTGGCCGTCGGTGAGCATCGCGACGTGATCGCCCAGGCCGGCGCCGTCGATGGCGAACACCACGCGCGAGGCGCCGCCGCCCATGGCGGGACCGCCGCACGCGCCGGCGCCACGCATCACGATGACTGAGCCGCGCGGCACCGTCTTCTCGCGCAGCGCCGCGACGGCTGCGTCGGAGGTGTCGAAGCACAGGGCGGGGCCGCTGAAGCGGCGCACCTTGCGCTCCGCGATGCCGGGCTTGGTGAGCGCGCCTTCGGGCGCCAGCGAGCCGCGCATCAGCACGATGGCCGGCCGCGGCGCCACCGGGCGCGAGACGGGACGGATCACTTCCGCGTTGCCGACCTGCACCTCGCGCAGGTTGTCCGCAACGCTGCGGCCGGTGACGGTCGTCACGTCGCCGTCGAGCAGCGGCTGCAATTGCTTCATCAGTGCGCGGCAGCCCCCGGCCGCCTCGAATTCCTCGATCAGGTGCTCGCCGATCGGACGGATGCCGGCCAGCACCGGCGTCTCGGGGCCCAGCCGCTCAAAGAGGCCGTAGACGTCCACGCCGTTCTCCGCTTCGGTGGCCACCGCCTGCAGGTGCTTCACCGCGTTGAGCGAGCCGCCGATGGCCAGCACCGCCTTCACGGCGTTCGAGAACGCGCCGGGCTGGAGGATGTCGCGCGGCTTGAGGTCGTCCCACACCATCTGCACGATGCGCTCGCCGGCGGACTTCGCGTCGGCGAACATCTTCGGCGACAGCGCCGCCACCGGCGCGCTGCCGGGCAGCGCCATGCCGAGCGCCTCGCAGACGACGTGCATGGTGTTGGCGGTGCCGAGGCCCGAGCAGACGCCGGGCGACCGGATCGCGCAGCGGCTCATGCCGATGACGTCCTCGGTCGACGTGCCGCCGCCGATCTGCGCGTGCATCGAGTGGATGAAGACCTCCTCGATGTCGACGTGCTCGCCCTTGTATTCGCCACTGGCCTGGTAGCCGCAAGGCACCATGACGGTGGGCACGTTCAGGCGCGCCGCCGCCATCAGTTGGCCCGGCACCGTCTTGTCGCAGGAGGTCAGGCAGACCATGCCATCGAGCTGCGCGCCTTCCACGGCCGCCTCGATGTCGTTGGTGACGAGGTCGCGCGCCGCCAGCATGTAGGCGCCGCGCGCGCCCGCGCCGGTCACGAAGTCGCTGGGCGCGGCCGTGCGGATCTCGAAGGGCACGCCACCGGCGGCGCGGATCGCCTCCTTCACCACCTTGGCGACCTGGTCGAGGTGGCTGTAGCAGGCAGCCAGCTCCGAGCTGCTGTTGACCACGGCGATCTTGGGCTTCTCGCAATCCTCTTCCGGAATGCCCATCGCCTGCCACTGCGCATTGCGCACGGCCCAGAGATAGGAGCCCCTCGGAAAATTGCTGCGCAGCTTGCGCGCCGGTGCGGTCATGGATGCGGTCTCCTGGATGTCGTGGTCAGCGGGGTTCGGGCACGTGGCCGCCGAGGTCGGCGGCCAGCGCCTTGGCCATCTTCAGCAGCTTGGGCGCGACCACCTGGCGCAGGTGGTCCTCGGTGTAGACGAAGGCCGCGGTTCCGCAGTTGAGCGCCATGATTTCGCCGCTCGGTCCCACCAGCGGCACCGAGACGGAATTGATTTCACGGTGGAACTCGCCGGCGGAGATGCTGAAGCCGACGTGGTCGGCTTCTTCCAGCGAGCGCTTCAGCCCCGGCTCCAGCGCCGCCCAGTCGCTGCCGCGCGCGAGCCGCAGCGATTCGATCAGGTGCTGGCGCTCCTCGCTCGGCAGTGCCCACAGGTAGGCGCGCCCCAGCGCGGAGTTGGCGATCGGTGCGCGCGACCCGACGTCCAGGCGCGGCGCCAGCATGGTCGTGCGCGGACGACAGGCCTCGATCAGCACCATGTCCAGTCCATCGGGCACGGCCAGGTACACGGAGCCGCCGGCGTCTTCGGCCAGCGCCTGCATGTGCGGCCGCGCGATCGCGCGCACGTCGAGGCCGGCGAGGAAGACCCGGGCCAGCGACACGACGCCCGGACCCAGCATGTAGCGGTCGCCCTCCGGCTCCTGTTTCATCAGGCCGAGCGTGACGAGGGTGGACGCGAGGCGCGTCACCGTCGGACGCGGCACGCCCGTGAGGCGCGACAGTTCCGTGGACGTCAGGGAGCGGCGCAACTCGGTGAAGCAGCGCAGCACCGCGATGCCGCGCTCCAGCGCACTGACCGTGTCCGGCCGCTGCTGAGCCAGGCTGTCCTTGTCCTCCGTTGCGTCCATCTTGCATATTTTGGACGCGACGCTCAAAATAGTAAAGAGTTTCAGCCAGTTTTGACGTCGAACAAGACCAGGAGACAAGGAAAATGGTTGAGAAAAGCATTTCGCGGCGCCGCTTCGCCGCCTGGGTAGGCTGCGCGGCGGTGCTGCCGCCGCTGGCCGGCACCGCACAGACCGCCTTCCCGCAACCGGGGCGGCCGATTCGCATCGTGGTCGGCCTGGCCGCCGGCGGCTCGCTGGACAGCCAGGCGCGCGCAGTGGCGCGCCGGCTGACCGAAGTCGCCGGCACGCAGGTGATCGTGGACAACAAGCCGGGCGCCAGCATGATGCTGTCGGCCAGCGAGGTCCTGCGCGCGCAACCAGATGGCTACACGTTGCTGTACGCGCCCTCGTCCCTGTTCGCGCAGAACCCGCACACGCTGTCCAGCGTGCCCTACGACCCGTTCAAGGACTTCACGCCGATCACGCTGGCGGCGCGCGGCCCGCTGGTGCTCACGGTGCACCAGTCGCTGCCGGTGCAGAACGCGAAGGACCTCGTGGCGTGGGCGAAGGCCCATCCGGGCCAGCTCAATTTCGCCTCCTTCGGAACCGGAACGTCCTCGCACATCTACGCCATCGCGTTCGCCAAGGCGGCCGGCATCCAGGTGACGCACGTCCCCTACAAGGGCACGGCCGAAGCCGCGCGGGACCTGCTGGAGGGCCGCGTGCAGGCCTACTTCGATGCGGCGCCCACCGCGATCCAGAACGCCGCGACCGGCCGGATCCGCATGGTCGGCGTCGCCTCGCCCAAGCGCATGCCCGCGGCGCCCGACGTGCCGACCTTCACCGAGCAGGGGATCCCCGGCATGGACCTGACCAGCTGGATCGCCTTCGTCGGTCCCGCGAAGATGCCGCCGGAACTGGTCGCCCGCCTGAATGCGTTGCTGGTGCAGTCACTCGACGCGCCCGACGTGAAGGACTTCTATGCCAGGGGCGCCTGGGAAGCCGCGCCCTCCAGCCCGGCGGAGCTGAGCCACGAAATGCACGTGGCCTACGACCGCTGGGGCCAGATGATCAAGCAGATCGGTTTCGAGAAACAGTAGGTACCCGACTCCCCATGAAGCTCCTGCAGAACCTCCTCGCCATCGCCGCGTGCGCCGTGCTGCCCTTCGCCGCAAGCGCCCAGGCGCCCTTCCCTTCCAAGCCCGTGACCCTGATCGTGCCGAACGCCCCCGGCGGCGCGATCGACATCCTCGCGCGCCTGCTCGAACGCAACCTGAGCGACACCTGGAAGCAGCCGGTGATCGTGCAGTACAAGCCGGGCGCCGGCACGGTCATGGGCACGGACTTCGTTGCCAAGTCGCCGCCGGACGGGCACACGATCGGCCTGGTGATCACGGGCCACATGATCAACCCCAGCCTGCGCAAGAACATGCCGTTCGACACGCTGAAGGACCTGTCGGGCGTGTCGCTGCTCGCGATCTCGCCGATCGTCATCACGGCCAACCCCAAGCTGCCCGCGAGCGACGTGAAGGAGCTGATCGCGCTGGCGAAGAAGGACAAGCTCAGCTACGCGTCGCCCGGAAGCGGCAGCTCCATGCACCTGGGCGCCGAGCTGCTGAAGTCCACGGCCGGCATCGACATGCTGCACACGCCGTACAAGGGCTCGGGCGGCGCCTATCCCGACGTGATGGCCGGGCGCGTGGACCTGCTGTTCGATCCGCTGTTCTCCTCGCTGCCGCACATCAAGTCCGGCGGGCTGAAGCCGATCGCCATCCTGAGCGCGAAGCGTTCGACTATCGCCCCGGAGATCCCCACCGTGGCCGAGACGCTGCCCGGCTTCACGGTGGACAGCGTGTTCGGCGCCGTGGTGCCTTCCGGCACGCCGCGCGACGTGGTGCACAAGCTCAGCGCGGACATGAACAAGGTGCTGCAGTCGCCCGAAGTGAAGCAGCGCATGGCGGACATCGGCCTGTCACCGGTCGGCAACACGCCGGAGCAATTCGACGCCTACATCCGCGCCGAGATCCCGAAGTGGGCCAAGGTGGTGAAGAACTCCGGCGCGACGGCGGACTGAGCTGGCGATGAAACGAATTCATTCGATGATGCCGTCCCGCCGCGCCTTGCTGTGCGCACTGGCCGCCGCGCTGCCGCTTGCCGTTGGCGCGCAGGGCGCTGGCGAAGCCTGGCCCGACAAGCCGGTGAAGCTGATCGTGCCCTTCACCGCCGGCGGACCGACCGACACGGTCGCGCGCCTGCTCGCCACCCAGCTGCAGGCGACCTGGAAGCAGCCGGTGGTGGTCGACTACAAGCCGGGCGCCGGCACCGTGCTCGGAACCGCGCTGGTCGCCAAGGCCCCGGCCGACGGCTACACGCTGGGCATGGCGATCTCCGCGCTGACCATCAATCCCAGCCTGCAAGCGAACCTGCCCTACGACACCCGCAAGGACATCGTCGGGGTCTCGCAGGTCGCCCAGGCGCACTTCGGCCTGTTCGCCCATCCTTCGCTGCCGGCGAACACCGTGCCGGAGCTGATCGCGTACGCGAAGAAGAATCCCGATGCCCTGAGCTTCGCGACGCCCGGGGCGGGCACCGGCACCCATCTCGCGGGCGAGATGCTCGCGCACATGGCGGGCATCCACATGGTCCACGTGCCTTACAAGGGCAGCGCGCCGGCGCAGCAGGACGTGATCGGCGGCCGCGTGCCGCTGCTGTTCGACATCCTGTATTCCTCGATGCCCTTCGTGAAGGACAAGCGGCTGAAGGTGATCGCGCTGTCCAGCCCCAGGCATGCGGTTTCCAATCCGGAGATCCCGCTGATCGCCGACACCGTTCCCGGCTTCAGCGCGATGAGTTCCATCGGCGTGATCGCCCCGGCGGGCCTGCCACCGGCGCTGCTGCAGAAGATCAGCGCCGACATCGCGCAGGCGGTGCGCAGCGCCGAGATGGGCGCGCGCATGGCGCAGCTGGGCCTGGAGCCCGTGGGGTCCAGCGCCGAGCAATACAACCAGCAGATCCGCCAGGAGATCGACAAGTGGGCGGGCATCGTGAAGACCGCGAACATCAAGATCGAGTGAAGGAAAGAGACCCGATGGCCCTGCAACTGAAACCCCTGCAGCCCTTCGCGGCGGAGGCGAGCGGGATCGACCTGCGCCAGCCGCTCACCCAGCAACAGGTGAAGGAGATCGAGCACGCGATGGACACGCACGCGGTGCTCGTGTGGCGCGACCAGCCCCTGAGCCAGGACCAGCAAATCGCGTTTGCGAAGTCGCTCGGTCCGCTGGACCTGGGCCTGCGCAAGCTCAAGGGCGGCCCGCACCGTTTCAAGTATGCGGAGCTGGCCGACATCTCCAACGTCAAGGTGGACGGCGAAGTCGCCGGCCGCGAGCACGCCAAGATCGTGGGCAACGTGGCCAACCAGCTCTGGCACAGCGACAGTTCTTTCCAGAAGCCGCGCGCCAAGTACTCCATGCTCTCGGCCGTCACGGTGCCGGAATTCGGCGGCGAGACCGAGTTCGCCGACCTGCGCATGGCTTTCGACGCGCTGCCCGAATGGCGCAGGCGGCAGGTGGAAGGCCTGGAGGCGGTGCATTACGCGCTGCACTCGCGCTTCCTGCTGGGAGACACCGGGTACACCGAGGAGCAGCGCAACAGCATCCCGCCCGCGACCTGGCCCCTGGTGCAGACGGACCCGCGTTCCGGCCGCAAGATCCTGTTCGTCGGCGTGCATGCCTGCGAGGTCCAGGGCATGACCCTCGCCGAAGGCCGCATGCTGCTGATGGACCTGCTGGAGCACGCCACCCAGCGGCAGTTCGTGGTCCAGCATCACTGGCGAGTCGGTGACCTGGTGATGTGGGACAACACGGCCACCGTGCACCGCGGCCGCTGGTTCGACTTCTCCGAACGGCGCGAGCTTCGCCGGGCAACGACCGAGGAAGTGCCGGCCTGAGCCGGCGAAACATCCCGCATTCGGGCCGCGTCTTGATTTTTGCTAAGGCTGCGTCAGCCGCGCGGAACGGCCGAGCCTTGCGCGCCCCGAACGTGCAGCAGTGCGATGGTCGCCTGCCCCAACGTACGGAGCATTCCATGCTGAGAGCAAACCCCTGGACCCTGGCACTGGTCGTCGCGGCCGCCGCCCTGGCGGCCGCCGCCGCCCCCGCAGTTCTTGCCGCCGGCGCGCCCCCGGCCGCGCATGCGCACGACGGAGCGCCAGGCGCGACCCTCAAGCTGGACCACGGCCGCAAGTGGGCTTCGGACGCGCCGCTGCGCGACGGCATGGGACGCATCCGTGGGCTGCTCGCCCCGAAGGTCGCGGGCGCGCATGCAGGCACAATGGGGACGGCAGAGTACGCCGCCCTCGCGGGCCAGGTGGAGGTGGAAGCGGGCAAGATCGTCGCCAACTGCAAACTGCCGCCCGAGGCGGACGCAGTGCTCCATGGCGTGCTGTCCGACCTCATGGCCGGGACCGACGCCATGGCCGGCCGCGGCAAGGCCACGGCCCCGCGCGACGGCTTCGTGAAGGTGGTGGCTGCCGTGAACGACTACGGACGCACCTTTGAACATCCCGGCTGGAAACCCATCCGCTGAACGCCGCGCCGGGAACCGCGCCGTCCCGGCACTCGCGCTGCTGAAGGCCCTGCCCCTGTTCAAGGCGCTCGACGCGGCCGCCCTCGCGCGCCTCGCCGCGGCCACCGAGCGCCGCCTGTTCGCACGCGGCCAGCGCGTGTTCGCCCGCGGAGACGATCCCACCGGCCTGTACGTGCTCGTGCATGGCCAGGTCCGGTTGCTTGGCCGCGCCCGCAGCGGCGGTGAGCGCCTGGCCGGCGTGGTGCAGCCGGGCCACAGCTTCGGCGAGCCCGTGATGTTCCTCGAACGCCCCGCGCTGGTCGATGCCGAGGCCGCCACCGATGCGCTGGTGCTGCACCTGCCCAAGGAGGTCGTGTTCGACGAGATCGAGCGCAACCCGCGCTTCGCGCGCAGGTTGATCGCGGGACTCAGCGCCCGGCTGGAAGCCCTGGTGCAACAGCAGGAGCGCCACGAGCTCGGAGGCGGCCGCGCCCGCCTGGCCGGCTACCTGCTGCGCCAGGCCGGCGAGCGCGTCGACGTCCCCTTCACCCTGCCGGCGGCCAAGGCCGCCGTCGCGGCCCACCTGCGCCTGACGCCCGAGCATTTCTCACGGCTGCTGCACGAGCTCGCCGGCGAGCGGCTGCTGCGCGTGGAAGGTCGCCGCATCACCTTGCTGCAGCCCTCCCGGCTGGCAGCCCTGGGCCATTAGGAAAGCATGACGAACCCCCGTATCGCGCTCATCCATGCAACGCCGCTAGCGGTCGAGCCCATCCGCGCCGCCTTCGAGCGCCACTGGCCGCAGGCGCGCCGAATGAACCTGCTGGACGACAGCCTCTCGGTGGACCGCGCACAGGACGGGCACCTCACGGACGCGATGGTCCGGCGCTTCACCGACCTCGCTGGCTACGCGCAGCGCACGGGCTGCGACGCCATCCTGTTCACCTGCTCGGCGTTCGGGCCGGCGATCGAGGCGGCGGGTCGCGCGACCGGGTTGCCCACGCTGAAGCCGAACGAGGCGATGTTCGAGCAGGCGCTCGCACTGGCTCCGGCCGGCCGCCCACTGCGCCTGGGGTTGCTGGCTACCTTCGAAGCCTCGATCGCCTCGATGGCGGCGGAACTGCAGCAGCTGGCGCGCGAGCGCGCCGTGCCGATCGAACTGCACAGCGTGTTCGTGCCGCAGGCGATGGACGACCTCGCGCAGGGCCGCGCGGCCGACCACCACCGCAGGATCGCCGAGGCCGCGCGTCCGCTGGCAGACTGCGACGCGCTCATGCTGGCGCAGTTCTCGATGGCGGCAGCCGCCCCCGCGGTGCAGGCGCAATGCCCCTGCGCCATCCTGAGCAGCCCCGATTGCGCGGTGCTCGCGCTTCGCCAAAGAATCGCCCATGCCTGAAACCCGCCTGCCCGCCGAGCGCATCTGCCGCTTCCTCACCACCGCGCTGGAGCGCCTGGGCCTGCCCGCGAACGACGCCCTCACCGTCGCCGAGCTCATGACCGAAGCCGAAGTGCAGGGCTCCGACGGCCACGGCGTGATCCGCCTCGTGCCGTATGCGCGCCGCATCCGCGCGGGCGGCATCAACCTGCGGCCGACCATCCGCGTCCTCAAGGAAAAGGCCGCGATGGCCCTGATCGACGGCGACAACGGCATGGGCCACCTGGTGATGAAGCAGGCCACCGAACTGGCGATCACCAAGGCGCGCCAGTGCGGCGTGGCCTGGGTCGGTTCGCGCATGTCGAACCACGCCGGGCCGGCCTCGCTCTACGCGCGCATGGCGCTGCCGCACGACATGGTCGGCATGTACTTCGCCGTGGGCAACGCGAACCACCTGCCGCCCTGGGGCGGGCTGGACATGCTGCTGTCCACCAACCCGATCGCGGTGGCCGTGCCCGCGGGCGAGGAGCCGGCCGTGGTGCTGGACATGGCCACCACCGTCGCCGCCTACGGCAAGGTCAAGGCCAAGGCGCAGCGCGGCGAGCAGATGCCCGTGGGCTGGATGATCGACCGCCAGGGCGAGCCGCTGACCGATCCGAAACGCGCCGACGAGGGCTTCCTCATGCCCATCGGCGGCTACAAGGGCTACGGCCTGGCGATGGTCGTGGGCCTGCTCGCCGGCACGCTCAACGGCGCCGCCATGGGCACCGAAGTGATCGACTTCAACAAGGACCAGGCCACCATCACCAATACCGGCCAGGCCATCCTGGTGATCGACCCCGCTGCCTTCGGCGAGGTCGATGCCTTCAAGGCCCGGGTCGACAAGCTGGTGCGCGAACTGCGCGGCAGCGAACGCATGCCGGGCGTGGAGCGCATCTGGATGCCGGGCGAGCAGAGCCATGCCAAGCGCCTCGCGAACGAACGCGACGGCCTCGCGCTGCCGCCCGCCCTGCGCACGCAGCTGGACGACTTCGCCCGCGAAATCGGCATCCCGCTGCTGCAGGACACGCCATGAACAGGAGACTCCCCATGATTTCCCGCCGCTTGCTTCTCGCGCTGCTGCCCGCGCTCTGCGCCACCGGCTTCGCGCATGCCCAGGCGCCCTGGCCCAACAAGCCGATCCGCATGATCGTGCCGCTGGCCGCCGGCAGCGCGGTCGACAACGCGGCGCGCATCGTCGCGCAGAAGATGGCGCAGAACCTGGGCCAGTCCATCGTGATCGACAACCGTCCGGGCGCGGCCGGCCTGATCGGCGCCGGCGAAGTCGCCAAGGCGGCGCCCGACGGCTACACGCTGGGCGGCTTCAACGACAGCATCATGACCATGCTGCCGAACATGAACCCGAAGATGCCCTGGGACATCCTCAAGGACTTCGAGCCGGTGTCGCTGGTGGCGACGGTCGAATGGGGCCTGGTGGTCAACGCGGAGGCGCCGGAGAAGACCGCCGCCGACCTGATCGCCGCCGCGAAGAAGGATCCGGGCAAGCTCAACTACGGGTCCGGCGGCAACGGCAGTCCGCAGCACATCGCGATGGCGCTGTTCGCCTCCCAGGCCGGCGTGCAGATGAAGCACGTGCCCTACAAGGGCGCGACGCAGGCGGCGATGGGCGTGGCGGGCAAGGAAGTCGATGCGGCCTTCCAGGGCATCGCGACGGTGAGCTCGCTCATCAAGGCAGGCAAGCTGCGGCTGGTGGGCGTCACGACGCCGCGCCGCATGGCGCAGTTCCCGGACGTGCCGACGGTCTCCGAGTCCGGCCTGCCCGGCTTCGAGTTCAACTCCTGGTTCGCGCTGATGGCGCCCGCGGGCACGCCGAAGGACATCACGCACCGGCTGGCGACCGAGATCCAGAAGGCGCTGGCCGATCCCGACGTGCGCGAGAAGCTCAACGCGCAGGGCCTGACGCCGCGCGGCACCACGCCGGAGGAACTGGGCACGGCGATGCGTGCGCAGCTGGCCAAGTACGGCGCCCTCATCCGGCAGAACAACATCACCGCCGACTGAGGGCGGCGGCTTTCACTTCGGCTGCAGGTAGTTGGCCACCGCGTAGTCGGCGACCTGCTTGCCCATGCGGGCGCCCACCTCCGCCGAATTGCGGTAGTGCACGCCGCTCCAGATGCGCGCATCCGACACCTCGCGCGAGACATCGGAGAGGCGGTCCCACTTGCGCGTCACGCCCGGCAGCGTCGGGCTGCTCATGGTGAGCCCGGGCGCCTCGTCACCCAGCTGGCTTTGCAGCACGGTGAACACCGCGGCGGAGCTGATGCAGTGCGCGCACGGGTACTCGGGGTGCGCCGGGGCATCCACCAGCGGCATCCAGCCCGGATCGCGCTGGATCGCGACGTTGCCGTGCAGGTCGCCGTTGCGCACCGCCGTGATCGGCCGCCAGAAGTTGTAGGCGTACTTGGCGTCGAACACCGACACCAGCGCGTCGTTGAAGGCCATGTAGGTGAGCGCCATCAGGCGGGCGTTGGCGAGCGGGTCCAGCTGCTTCTTCGCGGCGGCCTGGCGGATGATGCCGTTGAAGGCCGGTGCGCCGGTGACGACCCAGAACTGCGCCACCTGCGTCTGCTCGGGCGCCCGGGTGCTGCCCGTGCGCGCGCCGACGGTGCGGATCTCGTTGTAGTCGCGCGCCCAGAGTTCGCTGTTGAGCGCCGGCGGCGGCGCCGGGCGGAACTGGTCGGGGTTCTTGAGCAGCCAGGGCCGCGAGGCGCCGAAGTCGTCGCTGACCGGCAGCGTGGTCATCACGTACACGCCGGGCTGCGTGACGGGCCGGTACTGGGTGGGCGCACCGACCCGGTCTTCCGCGCACCAGGCGAGCAGGGACTCGGCGACCGCCTTGCCGACACTGGCGCCGCCGTTGCGCGCGGTGCCCTCGGGGGTGCGCGCGAGCGCGGCCGCGAGCGCCTCGTCGAACCCGGCGCGCTGCTCGGGAAACAGCTTGATCAACGCGGTGTGCGCGGCGACCGATGCCGCCGCGTCGGCCGATGCGCCGGCGGGCGCGGTGCCGTCGAAACGGAAGGCGCGGTAGCGCGGCTGCACCGCGTTCATGGCGTCGAACATCGCCGTGTGGACGACGGCCATGCTGCGCACGCCCATGGGGGGCGACTGGCGCGCCGTGGTGACGGCCTTGAAGGCAACGTCGTTCCAGTCCATCACCACGTCGGCGAAGCTGTGCAGCGGGCCGGCCAGCAGGGCAGCGCCCAGCATCAGCGCACGAAGGAAGGATGCGGTCGTCATGGGTCTTCTCCTCAGGAGCGGTGAACACCCGCTGCCCGCCTGTTCACCCTGTGGCGGCGTCCGGGGGCGCCTGCTGGCGCGCTTGCTGCTGGACGGTTGCTCCCAACCGGCAACGGAGCTGGAGCCGCGACTCTAGGACTGCGCGCAGGGGGCGTCCATCGCATGTCCCTGCGAGCAGCCTGCCCTTGCCGGCTCCTAGGCGTTGATGGCGCGCTGCAGCGCCGCGCGCGCCAGCAGCCGCGTCGAATCCAGCGTCGGCAGGGGGGAATTGCCGTCGTCGAGGATCAGGGGCAATTCCGTGCAGCCCAGGATCACGGCGTCGCAGCCCTGCGTCTTCATGCTCTCGATCACGCCCTGCAGGTAGCGCACCTGCCCCGGCGTCTGGATGCCGCACACCAGCTCTTCCATGATCAGGCGGCCGATTGCGTCGCGCTCGTTTGGCTGCGGCCGCACGCAGGCCAGTCCGTGGAGGGCCAGTTGCCGCGGATACACGTCGCTCTCCACCAGCCAATGCGTGCCGGTGAGGCCGAGGCGGCGGAAGCCGCGCCGCACCGCTTCGCGCGCGACCACGTCGGCGATGTGCAGCCAGGGCAGCGGCGAGCGTTCCTGCACGAGATGCCAGGCCTGGTGGATCGTGTTGTCGGGACAGATGAGGAAATCGGCGCCGACGCGTGCCAGCTTCCCGGCGGAGTCCAGCATCAGCTCGGCGACGCCTTCCAGGTTTCCTGCATCGAGGCACTCGACGTAGCGGTGCAGCGAGGGGGTGTGCAGCGACACCTCCGGATGCCGGTGCGGGCCGAGCAGCAGCGCACCCTCCGCACACACGGTGCGGTAGCACAGGGCTGCTCCTTCGGCGGAGCAGCCCACGATGCCGATGTGGTCGAACATGCCGTGGCCGCGCGCTGGAACGCGCATGGTGCCAGAAGCAGCGACGATCAGAAATGTCTCCGCACGCTGATGCTCACGCTCATGTCGGGGCTGCCCTGAGCCAGGCTGCGGGTCATGGACAGCTGGTAGCGCCAGTCGCCGGAGCGCAGCGCGCCGAACGCCGACATCTCGCGCACGGGCGCCCAGCCTCCAGTCGGCTGGCGGTACTCCAGGGACGCGCCGGCTTCGTGGCCGCCCGCGAAACTGCGCAGGCCTCCGACCTTGGCGCGCCAGGGCTCGCGGTAGGCACCGGCGGCCGGAACGTCGCTGCCCTGGTACGCCAGGTGCCCGAACGCGCTCCAGTCGCCCAGCGGCCGGACGAACTTCAGTTGGGCCTCGTAGCCGGTGCCGCCGGTGCCGACGCCGCGTGCGAGGGCGCTGGCCTGCGTCCTGAATTTCAGGAGCAGGTTGAGCCCGGTCGCATCCGGCCCCGCCGCGCGCAGCGGCACGTTGATGTTCATCGCGCCGGCCTGCGGCCCCGCCGGCAGCGGCGCGGCTGCGGCGGTACCGCCCAGGCGCAGTCCCGGGAGGTCGGCCCTGCTGCGGCTGCGGCCCGGCACGGTCAGTGCGGACACCGGGACACGGTCGCGGTCCGGATCGCGGCCCGCTCCGGTTGCGGCCTCTTCGGCGGTGGTTCCGTCGAGCCGGCGCGACGGCGGAAGATCGACGCCGTCCGGCTCGACAGGCTGCGCCCCGGCGGAAGCGGCAGCTGCCGCGGCGAGGCCGCAGGCGAAGCAGCGACGGACCGTGGCGGTGCGCAGCATGGCGGGCTCCCGCTCTGCTTAAGCGACCTGGCCACCGGCCGGCAGCTCGTCGGTGAGCGGGTGGCCCTTGCCTTCGCCGCGCGGGCCTTCGGAGGCTTCGCGGGCAATCATCGTTGGCGCCTGGTCGCTCACGGGATGGCCCTTGCCTTCGCCACGCGGACCTTCGGAGGCTTCACGGGCGATGGTCGTGGTCGCCTCGTCGCTCACCGGGTGGCCCTTGCCTTCGCCACGCGGACCTTCGGAGGCTTCACGGGCGATGGTCGTGGTCGCCTCGTCGCTCACCGGGTGGCCCTTGCCTTCGCCACGCGGACCTTCGGAGGCTTCACGGGCGATGGTGGTTCGCGCCTGGTCGCTCACGGGGTGACCCGAGCCTTCGCCACGCGCGCCTTCGGAGCCTTCACGGGCGATGGTCGTGGGCGCTTCGTCGCTCAGGCGGCCACGGCCCTTGTGGTGGTCGTCACCCGGCTCGGCCTCGCGGGCGACGTTCGTGCGCCCCTGCTCGTCGCTCAGGCGGCGGCCCTTGTGGTGGTCGTCGCCGGGCTCCGCCTCGCGGGCCACGATCGGGTTCAGGCGGGTCTGGGCGGCGCTGCGCTCGGAGGCGGACGGCACGGGAGCCGCCATCGCGGCGGTGGCCAGGGCGACGGCAAGGTAGGAAGCGCTCAGGTGGAAGACGTTCATGATGGATCCTCTCGGGTTGGCTGAAGGAAGCGGTGGGTTGCACTCGCCCTCTTTCCTTTGCATCGCCCGTGCCAACTGTGCAAAACGCACTTTTAGCGATGGAGACCCGTCTTTTCGTGACTTACTTCACGGTTTCTCGCCGAAAACAGGCGGGAAGCGAGCCCCAACCCCCACGAACCGGAGCCCCATGGGTGATTTCACCCACCCATTTCCGTGTCGGACCGTTTCAATCGTTTCAGCGCTCGGCGCGTTGCAGGCCGTGCTTGGCCATGCGGTAGCGCAGCGTGTCGCGGCTGACCTGCAGGGCGCGCGCCGCGAGGCTCACGTTCCAGTGGTTCGCCTCCAGCGCGTCCAGCAGGTGCTGGCGCTCCATCGCGTCGAGCGAGCCGACGGCGATGCCGGCCTCGCGCGGTGCGTCGCGCGGTGCGTCGACCGGGGATGCCGGCGCGACCAGCGGAAGGCCGAGGTCTTCGGCGTGCAGCAGCGGTCCACGCTGCATCAGCACGGCGCGCTCCAGGCAGTTGCGCAGTTCGCGCACGTTGCCCGGCCAGCGGTAGGCGAGCAGGGCCGCCTCCGCGTCTTCGGCCAGCGTGAGCAGCGGGCGCGCATAGCGGGTGGCCAGCCGCTGCAGGAACTCGCGCGCCAGCAGCAGCACGTCGCCATCGCGCTCGCGCAGCGGCGGGATGCGGACCTGGAACACGCTCAGGCGGTACACGAGGTCGCTGCGGAAGCGCCCGGCCTCGGCTTCCTTCGCCAGGTCGCGGTTGGTGGCGGCGACGATGCGCACGTTCACCTTGCGGTCGTGCAGCCCGCCGATCGGCCGCACTTTCAGGTCCTCCAGCACGCGCAGCAGCTTGGCCTGCAGCGCCAGCTCGAGCTCACCGATTTCGTCGAGGAACAGGGTGCCGCCATCGGCCGCCTCGATCAGTCCGACCTTGCGGGTGCGTGCATCGGTGAAGGCGCCTTTCTCATGGCCGAACAGCTCGTCCTCCATCAGCGACGCGGGCAGCGCCGCGCAGTTCACTTCGATGAAGGGGCCGCTGCCGCGCGCGCTGGCGAGGTGGCAGGCGCGCGCCACCAGTTCCTTGCCGGTGCCGGTCTCGCCCTGCACCAGAACGGCTGGCGCCGGCGAGCCGTCGGTGGGTTCCGACTGCGCGACGGCCTGGATCAGCTCGCGCAGCTTGTGCATCTGCGGGCATTCGCCCACCAGCGCATGGATGCTGGCGTGCTGCTGGTCGCGCTCCTGGTAGTAGCGCAGCACCGTGCGTTCGGCGCGCTCCTTCAGCGCGCGCTGCACGACCTCGTCCAGCGAAGCGAGCGACAGCGGCTTGGTCAGCAGGTCCATCGAGCCCGCCTTCATCGCCTCCACCGCGAGGTTGATGCTGCCGTGTCCGGTGATCATGACGATGCGCACCTCGGCGTCGAGCCGGCGCAGTTCGCGGATCACTTCCAGGCCATTCAGGCCGGGCAGCTGGAAGTCGACGATCACCACGTCGGGTGGGCTCTGCTGCGCCATGTCCACGCCCAGGCGGCCGTCGTGCGCCACCACGGCGGAGTGGCCCTGCCGTTCGAAATAGCGCGCGATGTTCTTCGCGAGCACCAGTTCGTCCTCGATCACCAGCAGCTGCGCCATGCTTCAGCCGTCTCCTTCCGCCACCGCCGCCGCCAGTGGCAACGTGATCGTCACGCGGCTGCCCGAGCCGTCGCGCGACTGCAGCTCGATCGTGCCGCCCCATTGCGCGAGCGTGCGCCGCGCCAGCGCCAGGCCGATGCCCAGCCCACCGCTCTTGGTGCTGAAGAAGGGCCGGAACAGCGCCTTGCGCGCCTGCTCGCTGATGCCCGCGCCCGAATCGTCCACCGTCATCGCCAGCCGGCCGTGGTCGGTGCGCCAGCCGATCGCGAGCGGCCCGCCGCCGGGCATCGCCTCGATGGCATTGGCCAGCACGCTCAGCAGGATCTGGCGCAGCATCGCCGGATGCGCGCGCACCGGCGGCGGCGCCTTCGGCGGCAGGTCCCAGAGCACGCCCTGGCGGTTCATCTCCGGCTGCAATTCCTGCAGGCAGTCGCGCCACATCGGCAGCGGTTCCACCGATTCCAGGGGCAGCTGCGTGGCCTGGGACACGCGCACGAGCTCCGTGATCCAGCGGTCCGCGCGGTCGACCGACGCGATGATGTCGTCGCGGTGCTCGGCCTGCTCGGGCTGCGCCGCCCGGCCGTCCATCATCTCGGCGGCCGTGCGGATGGACGCGAGCGGATTGCGCAGGTTGTGCGCCACCGCGCCCGCGAGCTCCACCGCGCTGGACAGCGCCTGCGACTCGGCGAGTCGTGCCTGCTGTTCGCGCATCACGCGGTCGGCACTGCGCACCACGCCATTGAGCGCGAGGAACAGCACCGCCGCCGAACCGGCGCAGGCGAGCCACAGCTGCAGCACCGCCTCGCGGATGGCCTCACCGAGCTGCACCGGGACCTTGTACAGCTCGATCACGCCGATCACGCGCCCCGGCTGCTCCGCCGAAAGCACGGGAATGTAGCTCTCGACGTAGTAGTGCGTCTGCTGCGACAGGCCGGCGTGCTCCTGCTTCTCCCGGCTGGCGCCGAGCGTGCCGCTGTGCACGACGAGGTCCCCGCGCAGGGCTTCCTTCAGTTCGTCGTTGTCGGCATCGCGCCGGCCGATCAGCTTGCTGTCGGTCGACCAGACCACGCGGCCGTCGGGCCCGAAGGCGTTGGCCCGCACCGGCTCGGTCATGGAGGACAGGTGCTCCATGGAGCCGAGAAAGCGCTCCTGCAGCTGGGGATCCCCGGGGTGCTGCAGGAAGCCCGCCGAGCGGTCGGTGACCAGCAGGTTGCGGATGAACTCCATGCTGACCTCGCCCTCGCGCCGCAGCATGCGGTCGGTGAGCATCTGCGACAGCAGCCAGCCGAGGCCCAACGCAATGCATACGATCACCAGCAGGCTGGTCAGCCCGAAGCGTCGGCGCAGGCTGAAGGTCGCGGCTCCGTCCATGTGCGGCCATTGTGCAGGACGGGCCTTGCGCGCAGGGCGTGCCCGACTGCCCTGCACGGATACCGTCACGCGGGCAGGTCGGTCTCTCCGAGGACCTCGCGCTCGTAGGCATGCAGCGAGGGCAGCCCGCCCGTGTGCAGGAACAGCACGTTCTCGCCGGCCCGCAGTTCGCCCTGGCGCGCCAGCCCGATCAGGCCCGCCATGATCTTGCCGGTGTAGACCGGGTCCAGCGGAATGCCCTCGGTTCGCGCGAGCATCTGCACGGCCTCCACCATGCGGGCGTTCGGCACGGAGTACTTCGGCTGCCAGTAGCCGCCCACGCACTGCACGTCCTCGGTCTTCACCTTCAGCGCGACGCCCAGCAGGTCCAGCGTGGCCTGCGCCTCCTTCAGCACCAGCGGCGCCTGGTCGGCGGGGTCGCGGCTCACGCCGATTCCGGTGATGGGGATGCGGATGTTGTTGCCCAGGAACCCCGCGACCATGCCGCCGTGCGTGCCGGAGCTGCCGGAGCCCAGCACCACGCGGTCGATCGCAATGCCCTGCTCGAACAGCTGCTGCTGCAGTTCCTGCGCGCAGGCGACGTAGCCCAGCCCGCCGATGGCGTTGGAGCCGCCGCCGGGAATGATGTAGGCCTTGCGGCCGGCGCGCGCCACGTCCTCGGCCATCTTCTGCATCTCCGCGGCCATGTTGCTGCCGCCGGGAACGACCGTGATCGCTTCCACGCCCATCAGCCGGAACATGAAGTTGTTGCCGCTCGCATGGAGGTCGTAGCTGTGGGGCACGCGTTCCTCGATGACGAAGCGGCACTTCAGTCCTTCCTTCACCGCGGCGGCCAGCGTGATGCGGCAGTGGTTGGACTGCGGCGCCCCGCAGGTCACCAGCGTATCGGCGCCCTGCGCCAGCGCGTCGGCGACCAGGAACTCCAGCTTGCGCGTCTTGTTGCCGCCGGGGAACAGTCCCAGCATGTCGTCGCGCTTGATCCAGATGCGCGGGCCCTTGCCGCCGGGGCAGCTCGCGGCCAGCGCCTGGGTGAAGTTGGGCAGGAATTCGAGCGGCGTCGCGAAGTTGGTGTAGCGGCGACGGGGAAAGCGGGAAAGGTCCATGGCGTGTCTCTCGTTTCGAATGATCGTAAGCGAATGAAAGGCCGCGAGGCGGCATCGCGTGAATAAGGCACGCAAGGCTAACCCAAGGGCAGCGCGGATGCCGCCGCCCATGGCGGACCGCGCCGTGCTCGCGCACACTCGCGCGTTCGCGGCCTGGAGATGGCCGCTTTTCTTTTTTGGGGACGCAATGATTTCTGGAATGGGATTCGCACGCCGGCTCGGCGCCATCGCGGCAGCGGTGGTTCTGGTTTCTTGTGGCGGCGGTGGCGGCGACACGTCCTCGACCGACCTGCAGTCGGCGCGCATCGCCGATGCCGACGCCGCGGCGGCCGCCGCGGCGGCGGGCACGCGCTACATCGTGAAGTTCAAGGACGGCGTGGCCGCCCCGGGAGCGCGCGGGCGCGAGATCGCGGCCGCCCACGGCGCCCAGGTGCACTACGTGTTCGAGCGGGCGATCAAGGGCTTCGCGGCCACGGTGCCGCCGACGGCCGTCGACGCCTTCCTGCGGGCGATGGAGCGCGACCCCGACGTCGAGATCGTCGAGCCCGATGGGGTGATGACCGGCACGCAGGTGGTCCAGGCCGGCGCCACCTGGGGCCTGGACCGCAGCGACCAGCGCCAGCTGCCCCTGAGCGGAACCTACAGCTACGGCGACTCCGGCGCGGGCGTGCAGGCGTTCATCCTCGACTCGGGCATCCGCGGCACGCATGTGGAGTTCCAGGGCCGCATGCTGCCCGGCTACACCGCCATCAACGACGGCTACGGCACCAACGACTGCCATGGCCACGGCACGCACGTCGCCGGCACGGTCGGCGGCCAGACCTGGGGCATGGCCAAGGGCGTGAGCCTGGTGCCGGTGCGCGTGCTCGGCTGCGACGGCAGTGGCAGCGTGAGCGGCATCATCGCCGGCATCGACTGGATGATCGCCAACGCCAGGCTGCCCGCCGTGGGCAACATGTCGCTGGGCGGCAGCGCTTATTCGACGCTGGACGCCGCGGTCGCCAAGGCCGTCAGCGCGGGCATCACGATGGCCGTCGCGGCCGGCAACAGCAATGCCGACGCCTGCACGGCGTCGCCCGCGCGCGAGCCGTCGGCATTGACGGTCGGCGCCACCGCCAGCAGTGACGGGCGCGCGAGCTATTCCAACTGGGGCACCTGCCTGGACGTCTTCGCGCCGGGCGACTCGATCACGTCGGCCAGCAACGGCTCCGACACCGGCAGCGCGGTCATGAGCGGCACTTCGATGGCATCGCCCCACGTGACCGGACTGGCCGCGGTGTTCCTGCAATCCAACCCGGGCGCCACGCCGGCCGCCGTGGCCTCCGCGATCAAGTCCGCGGCGACCACGGGCCTCGTTGCCAATGCCGGAACCGGTTCACCCAATGCGCTGATCTACACGGGGCTGTCGGCGGTGGTGGCGCCGCCGCCGGCGCCGGTCCCGAGCGCCGCGGTCTCGGTCGCTTCGCTCTCGGGCAGCGCCTCGCGCCACGGTCGCAACTGGCGCGCCAACGTCAGCGTCGCGGTGAAGGACAGCGCGGGCGCCCCGGTGGCGGGCGCGGTGGTGACGGGCGACTTCAGCGTCGGCGGCACCGGGCTCGGCTGCACGACCAGCACGGCTGGCTCCTGCAGCGTCGCCAGCGGCGCGATCAGCGGCACCACGGCGCAGACGCAGTTCAGCGTGCGGGGGATCGGCGGGACCGGCTACACCTACGACGCCGGCGCCAACGCCGTTTCGTCCGTGGTGATCGCCAGGCCCTGACGTTTGCGGGCCGGCGCTCCGGCCGCGCAGGTCAGGAGCGCTTCAATTCCGCGATCAGCGGCAGGATGACCTGCTGCAGGGCTTCCGGCGTGATCGGGCCGATCTGCTTGTGCCGGATGCGGCCGTTCTTGTCGATGATGAAGGTCTCCGGCACGCCGTACACGCCGTAGTCGATGCCCACGCGGCCTTCCAGGTCCAGCGCCGACAGCGTGTAGGGGTTGCCCTGCTGCGCGAGGAACTTGACCGCGTCCTCGGGCTGGTCCTTGTAGTCCAGGCCGATCAGCGGGACGAGATTGGAGCGCGAGATCTCCACCAGCAGCGGGTGCTCGACCCGGCAGGCGGTGCACCACGAGGCCCACACGTTGAGCATCCAGACCTGGCCCTTCATGTCGGCCGGCGAGAAGGTCTTGTCCGGCGCACTCACCTGCTTGAGCGTGAACTGCGGCGCGGGCCGGTCGATCATGGTGGAGGGCAGCTTGCGCGGATCGCGCGTGAGGCCCACGCCCAGGAACACGGCGATCACCAGGAAGATTGCGAGCGGGATCAGCAGCTTGATTTTCATTTGAGGCTGCTCTGGCTCTGGTGCTTCTTGGCCTTGTCGATCGCCTGCTGCGCCTCGGCGGGCATGTAGTTCTCGTCGTGCTTGGCCAGCACCTCGGAGGCCTTGAACTGACCGCCCGATTCCAGCCGGCCCTGCACCACCGCGCCCTTGCCTTCCTTGAACAGGTCGGGCAGCAGGCCGGTGTAGGAGACGTTGATGTCCTTCACGGTGTCGGTGATCACGAAGTGCGCGGTGAGGTTCTCGCGCCTGAGCGAGCCCTGCTTGACCAGGCCGCCGATGCGGAAGGCGCGGCCTTCCGGCGCCTTGCCGTCCAGCACCTCGGTGGGCGTGACGTACAGCGCGATGTTGCTGTTCAGCGCGTTGAGCACCAGCGCCGAGGCGGTGCCCAGGGCCAGGAGGGCGCCGGCGATGATCGCGCCGCGCTTCTGCCAGTTCTTCATGCCAGTTCCCTATCCATGCGTTCCGCCCGCGCGCGCCGCCGCAGGCTGCGGACGATCGCGTCGGTCCGGCGTTTCAACAGCAGCTGTTCAACCACCAGCGCCGCGGCGCTGACGCCGAAGCTGCCCCACACGTACAGGCCGTAGCCCCCCATGTGGAGGAAGTCGGACAGCGAGTTCCATTGCATCACGCGGCCTCCGGCAATTGCAACACCCAGTCGGTATGGGCCTCGCGCTCGAGGATGACGGCGCGCAGGCGGATGAGCGCCGCGGCGATCGAATACATCCAGAAGCACAGCGCCATCAGCAACATACCCCAAAGCATGGTCTGTGCCATTGACGGGGCCTTGGTGAGCGACACGGAGGAGCCCTGGTGCAGGGTGTTCCACCACTTCACCGAGAAATAGATGATGGGCACGTTGACCACGCCCACCAGCGCCAGCACGGCAGCGGCGCGGTCGGCCCGGCGCGGCTCGTCGATCGCCGCATGCAGCGCCATGAACCCCAGGTACAGGAACAGCAGGATCAGCTCGGAGGTCAGGCGCGCGTCCCAGACCCACCAGGCGCCCCACATCGGCTTGCCCCACAGCGCGCCCGTCCACAACGACAGGAAGGCCATCAGCGCGCCCGTGGGCGCCAGCGCCAGCGCCACCATGGACGACAGGCGGGTGTTGAACGCCATGCCGACCGCCGCCCAGACCGCCATCACCACGTAGATGAACATGGACATCCACGAGGTCGGCACGTGCAGGAAGATGATGCGGTAGCCCTCGCCCTGCTGCGCGTCCGTCGGCGCGACGAAGAAGCCCAGCCACAGGCCGGCCAGCCCGAACAGGGCGGCCAGCATCCAGAACCAGGGAATCAGTTTCCCGGCCACGGGATAGAAGTTCACCGGGCTGGAAAAACGGAACCAGTTGATCAATCGATGACTCATTCCAGCGAAATCCTCAGGGCTGCCGTGGTTGCCCACGGCGCGAAAAACAAGCTAACCGCAAGAAGCGCGCCCAGCAGCGACAGGTGGCCGCCGGCCCCCTGCCCCGACAGGTGCGCCTGCACCGCGCCCGCGCCGAAGATCAGCGTCGGGATGTAGAGCGGCAGCACCAGCAGGCTCAACAACGCGCCGCCACCCCGCACACCGAGTGTGAGCGCAGCGCCGATCGCGCCCAGCAGGGAAAGCACCGGGGTGCCGACCAGCAGGCCGGCGGTCAGCACGACCAGCGCGTCGGCGTCCAGGTCGAACTGCAGTCCCAGCACCGGCGCCAGCAGCACCACCGGCAGCCCGGACACCAGCCAGTGGGCGGCGATCTTGCCGGCCACCAGCAGCGGCAGCGGCGCGCTGGACAGCACCATCTGCTCCAGCGTGCCGTCGGCATGGTCGGCGGCGAACATGCGCTGCAGCCCCAGCATGGTCGCCAGCAGCGCGCCGACCCACAGCACGCCGGGGCCGATCTTGCGCAGCAGCGCTGGCTCCGGGCCGATGCCCAGCGGGAACAGGCTGCTCACGATCACGAAGAAGAACAGAGCGGTCAGCACCTCCGCCTTGCGGCGCATCGCCAGCAGCAGGTCCCGGCGGACAATCCCGAGGAAGGCCTTCACAGGTCCACGACCTGTCCGGGCGGCAGCGGGATCGCCTGGTGGCTGGTGAGCACGGCCATGCCGCCGGTCTTCACGTGGTCGGCGATCAGGCCGGAGATGAAGTCGACCGCCTTCACGTCCAGCGCAGTGAAGGGCTCGTCCAGGATCCACAGCGGCGCCGGGCGCGTCACCGTGCGCGCGAGCAGCACGCGCCGCTTCTGTCCCGCCGACAGGAAGCGCACGGGCAGGTCCTCGCGGCCGCCCAGGCCGAAGCGCGCCAGCGCATCCATCGCCTGGTCTTCACCGAGGTCCACGCCATCCATCTCGGCGGCGAAGCGCACGTTCTCCAGGGCCGTGAGGTCCTCCTTGACGGCCGCGCGGTGCCCCAGGTACATCAGGGCGCGGCGGAAATCCTCGCCGCCGACGCGTTCGCCGTTCCAGCGGACCTCGCCGGCATCGGGCTGCGCCAGCCCGGCCAGCAGGCGCAGCAGGCTGGTCTTGCCGGCGCCGTTGGCGCCGCGCACATGGGCCCAGCTGCCCGGGCCGATGGAGAAATCGACTCCCGAGAAGAGGGGGCGCGTGCCTCGCACGCAGGCCAGGTCGTGAACGCTGAGCATGGCCAAGCGTAACGCAAGGTACATGCCGCACCTCGTCCAGAGCGCGGGGAGTTCGCGGCGGCAGTGCGGCTTCCCAAACGCAGGAAAAAACCGGGCGCCGCATTCCTTCCCGCGAGAGCGGCGCGCGTTCCCCTGAAAGTCCCCTGCAAGCCGCCCGCAAGCCCCCCGTAAGGGCCCCGCCCGGGAGGGAGCACGTGGCCCCGGAAGCTTGACCGCGATCAAGTTTCGGGCCGCGCCGGGGGGACGGCTCTTCCGGCCGGCTCTTCCGGCATGTGGCTTGCAACTTGGCTGCGGTTTCCCTCAACCCTCCTGGAGAGTTTCAGTGATGAAGAGTATTGCAACGGGGCTCCTGGCCCTGGCGACGATGGGCCTGGCGACGACGGCGATGGCCGCGGACGGCAAGGCCGTGTACGAGCAGACGTGCGCGATGTGCCATGCCGCCGGCGTGGCCAACGCCCCGAAGCTGGGTGACAAGGCAGCCTGGGCGCCCCGCGTGGCGACCGGCAAGGCCGCCCTGGTGGCTTCCGTGACCAACGGCAAGAACGCCATGCCGGCCAAGGGTGGCAACGCTGCCCTGAGCGGCGACGACATCAGCGCCGCCGTCGACTACATCCTGTCGCAAGCCAAGTAAGACGTTCCCGGGGATGCTGCAACGGCATCCCCCAGCCCTCCGGAAAGCGGCCCTCGGGCCGCTTTTTCGTTCTTCGTCCGCTCGCCGGATTGCTGCATGTGGCGAGGTGGGTTCGGGGCGGCATAGGCTGCGCGTGGGCGGGTTGCTGCTTTCGGGGCGGCAAAGCTGCGCGTGGGCGGGCTGCGACGCGATGGCTACGGCGTTCGGTGCGCCGCTGCGCGGTGCTACCGAATTCCCTGCGCTGGGCGACCCCGCGACCCGGTTCCGCCGTGCCTGGTCCGCAGCCGTCGTGGGTCGCGGAGTCACCCACCGCAGGCGCCTGTGCCTTATTCGCGCCGCAGCCCGCCCACGCACAGCTTTGCATCAGAGCACTGGTGCACGACTGCTGGCACACTCCCGCGCTTCACAACGTCGCGCACGGCCGGGTCACGGGGCGAATAAAGCACAGGCGCCCGCGGTGGATGGTCTTGCGGCCCACACAGGCACCAATGAACCGCCCCGTCCAGCGCGGGGCATTCGGTAGCGACTGCGCAGCAGGCGCGCCGAACGCCGTAGCCATCGCCCTGTGACCCGGCCGTGCGCGACGTTGCACCCCGAACGCCGTAGCCATCGCCCCGCGACCCGGCCGTGCGCGGCGTCCCCGCAAGGAGGCAGAGCGCACGCGCCCCTGGCGACGGCGGTTGCGCGTCGCGGTGCTCAACGCGTCGCGGCCTGCGTGGAAGCGACTCCTTGCACCGGATGGAAGGCCTTGGAGATGTACGCGGCCAGCGCGTCGATGTCGGCAGCACTCATGACCGACTTCCATGCGGGCATGGAGGTGTTGGGCAGACCTTCGCTGATCGAGCGAACCAGGCGCTGCTTCGTCATGTCCTTCATCTGCTGTGGATCCGTCAGGTCGCGCGGATGCGGCTCCAGGAAGCTGCCGATCCAGCCCTTGGAGCTGCCGTCGCCCGCATGGCAGAAGGCGCAGTTCTTCTGGAACAGCTTCTCGCCCTGCAGCTCCTGCGCGCTGGCTTTCACCAGCAACGGCGGCGTGTCGTGCACCACGTAGTTGGCGGCGACCTGCGCCTCGGGCCGGGTGGGCGGCCGCACCGGCACGCTGCCGTCGCGCTCGGCGAAGGTGTGCGTGGACTGGCGCTGCGGATGCCCGACGCCCTGCGGCTCGGAGCGCGGAACGTCCTGGTGGCAGCTGCTGCAGTAGGCGTCGCGCGGGAAGCTCACGGGCCGCGACTCCCACACCTTGCCCGGATCGTTCACCTTGCCGTGGTCGTGGCAGGTGATGCAGGCGCTGCGGAACAGCCGCATGCCCTGCTGCTGGTCCGGCGTGAGCTTGTCCCAGGGCGTGTCGATCGCGAGCTCGCCGCGCGCGAACGGGAAGGCCGCCGCGTGGCGCTCATGGTCCGGCCAGCCGTTTTCCGTGGTGTGGTAACGCGTGTTCTCGGCGCGCTTGACCATGAATTCCTGGCGCACGAACTGCGAGACGGCCTCCATCTCGGCGTCGGTGAGGATGCCCGTGAAGCCCTTCATCGCCGTGCCCGGCGTGCCGTTGCGCACCGCCGCCAGCACGCGCGCGTGCGGCATGTCTTCCGGCTTCGTGGCGTGGAAGTCCCGCGGCTTCGGCGCAAGGTAGGTCGACGCGAGCGTCTTGGCATCGCCCGAGTAGCCGTGGCAGAAGTAGCACCGGAAGTTGTAGACCGCGCGCCCCAGCTCCATCGTCGCTTCGCTGGGCGGCGCGAAGGGCGCCGCGGCGGCGCGTGGGGCAGATGCCCCGGGCGGCGCGCCGGCGATGCCTCCGGTGCGGTCGCCGCATGCCACCAGGCCGGCCAGCAGGACGCCCAGCAGCGCGAAGAGCGCTCCGGCGCCCGTGCCGCCACCCTGCCTCTTACTTCTTGGCCACATTGCCTTTCTCCGGCTGGATGAAAGCGCGGAACACGTACTCGGACACGTCGGCGATTTCCTGGGGGTTGAGCACCTTGTCCCACGCGGGCATCTCCGAGCCGCGGCGGCCCTCCGCGGTGGCGGCGAACAGGACCGGCCGGCTCAGGATGGCCCGCGATTCGGCGCTGGTGAAGATGCGGGGCTTCGGGTTGATGAAGTAGGCGCGCGGGCCCTGGCCGTCGCCCTTGACGCCGTGGCAGGTCGCGCAGTTGGCGTCGTAGAACTTCCGGCCGGCAACGACGTCGCCCTTGAGGCCGTTCGGCAGCGGCAGCGCCATGCTGGCCTTGACGGCGGCGGGCGACGGCGCGGGCGCGGCCGCTGCCACCTTCCCGGCCTTTTCCTTCGCGGCGTTCTCCGCCTTTTCCGCAGCCTTGGCTTCCGCGGCGGGAATGCCGCGGGCGTGCGTGCCGGAAATGCCGGGCGTGCCTTCCACCCGCATGAAGGCCGTGCGGATGTAGTCGACCACCGCTTCCATCTCTTCCTTGTTCAGGCGGTTGCCGTAGCCGTTCATGGCGGTGCCGGGCCGGCCGGCGGCCACGGCCGCGATCATGCGGTCGCGCGAGAGTTCGGCCTTGGCCTGCGGCGAGGAGAAGTCGCGCGGCGCCGGGCGCAGGTTGGCGCTGGCCCACATGGACCCGGTGCCGCGGTCGCCGTGGCAGACCGAGCAGACCCGCGCATAGATCTGGCGGCCCTTGCTGCCGTCCGTGGCGACACTGGCGGCCATGTAGGTGTTGCGCACGTAGTCGACCACCTTGGCGATCTGGTCGTCGCTCAGTTGCGACTGCCAGCCCACCATCGCCGTGCCGGGCACGCCGGTCTTGACCGCGGCGATCATGCGCTCGCGCGTGAGCTCCTGCGCCGACTGCGGCGTGGTGAAGTCGCGCGGCGGCGGCTTCATGCTGCCTTGCGCGCGGCTCTGGCCGTCGCCCTGGTCGCCGTGGCACACCGAACAGTAATTGTGGTACAGGGCCGCCGGGGTCTGCTGCGGCGCGTCATTGCTGCGATTGCCGGCCACGGCCGGGCTCGCCATCCAGGCGGCCGCCAGGAAGCCGAGGGCTGCCAGCCAGATGCGGGCGGAACGCGGCGAACTTGAGCTTGTGAACATGTCCACTCCAAACAGATGGGACATCCCGTGCAACTTCGATGCCACCCCGCGCCGGCGTGGCACGGCGCTTGCGTTTTGGGGCCATTCACGCCGGTGACCCACGCCGGTCTTCCCCCTGGAGGCCCCCCGAAATGAACCCCCGATTCTCGAAAGCGAGCCGCCTCTGCGCGGTTCTGGGAATGTGCGGCCTGCTGCTGCTCGCCGGCTGCGCGGAGGCGCCCAAGGCGTCGTCCGGAAAGGCCTTCGAGCCGCCCGCGTACCCACCACCGCCGGAAGCCGCCCGCATCCTCTGGGAGCGCACGATCTATGGTAGCGCCGATGTCACGGCGGACGACAAGGACAGCGCGTTGCGGCGCATGGTGACCGGCGAGGTGCGCACCGGCCAGGGCATGGACAAGCCCTACGGCGTGGCCGCTCGCAACGGCAAGATCTACGTGGGCGACACGGTGGCCCGCAACATCGCGGTGTTCGACCTGAACGCCAAGAAGTTCTCGCGGATCGGAATCGACGATCCGGGCGCCCTGCGCATGCCCTTCGGCCTGGACCTGGACGCGGCCGGCAACCTGTACGTGGTGGACGGCACGCTCAAGCGCATCCACGTCTACGACGCCAGCGGCAAGTTCCTCCGGATGATGGGACAGGACCTCAAGTGGAGCCGCCCGGTGGGCCTGGCGATCGACAACGATCGCAAGCGCCTGTACGTGGTGGACGCGGGCGGCGTCGACAAGCCGGACCACAAGGTGCAGGCGCTCGACATGGAGACCGGCAAGCTGCTGTTCGAAATTGGCAAGCGCGGGGACGGCCCCGGCGAATTCAACCTGCCGCGCGACGCGGCGGTGGGCAAGGACGGCCTGCTGTATGTGGTCGACGGCGGCAACTTCCGCGTGCAGGTCTTCGACAAGGACGGGAAGTACCTGAAGACCTTCGGCGCCATCGGCCGGCAGAGCGGCCAGTTCTCGCGGCCCAAGGAAATCGCGGTGGACGCCAAGGGCAACCTCTACGTGGTGGACACCGCCTTCGGCAACTTCCAGATCTTCGACCCCGAAGGCCGGCTGCTGCTGGACGTGGGAGCGCGCGGCTCGAGCGATGGGCCAGCCAAGTTCATGCTTCCCTCGGGCATCGCGGTGGACAGCGATGGCCGCATCTACATGGTGGACCAGTTCTTCCGCAAGGTCGAAGTGTTCCGTCCCGCGGAGCTCGCCGCCACCGCCCGCTACGGCGACCAGCCGGCCGCGAGCACCGCTGCGGCATCCGCCTCCGCCACGCCCGCAGCTCCCGCCGCCCAGCGCGCAGCGTCGACGCCGGCGGCCGCGCGCTGAACTCCGTGGGGTGCCGGATTCCGGGAATCGGCCTGCAGCGATTCCCGGAATCCGGAAGCAGCACCCCCGGGGATTTGACGGAGATCAAAGTCGTGGGGTGTTTCAGGGTGAAAACGAACGTTTCCGGGCTGGCACGGGAGATGCGAAGCCTCAGCGATGGTTGCGGGAGGGTTCCGCGGCTCGTCACAAACCTCAAGGAGATGGATATGGGCTGGAAGAGATGGGTCGCGAGAGCGACGACAAGCAGGGGCCTCGGGACCCTGGCGATGGCACTCGCCTTCGCCGTGGCCGGGGTGGCAACGAGCCTTCCTGCGCAAGCGCAGATCAAGGACACCAAGCACAACCTGGGCACGACCGGCACGGGCGTGAACAAGTTCAGCGGCACCGCTGAAATCTGCGTGTTCTGCCACACGCCTCACGGTGCGGACACCAGTGCCGCCGTTCCTCTCTGGAACCGTGTGCTGCCGGCGCCGGCGTCCTTCACGACCTACGACAGCCTCGGCACGTCGTCGCTGGACGGCAAGGTCGCGCCGGTGGGCTCCGTGTCCATCGCGTGCCTGTCCTGCCATGACGGCGTGACCTCCATGAGCACGGTCATCAATGCGCCGGGCTCGGGTGGCTACAACCCCGCGGGCGCGGCCATGGCCGGCACCTGGAGCGGCGCCAACCAGACCGGTGGCACCCTGGGCGTGACGGGTCAGATCACCAACATCGGCCAGGACCTGAAGAACGACCACCCGGTCGGCATCCAGTACGGCGGCGGCGGCCTGAGCGTCTCTGCCAAGACCGGCACGCTGAAGGACGCCGATTTCAAGATGCCGTCCAACTCGGACATCAACGGCACCACGGTGTGGTGGGTGGATACCGAAGCGGCACCGAACAGTTCGCGCCAGAAGACCGACATGCTGCTGTACACCCGTGCGGCGACTGCGGGCTACACCGGCCAGACCGAAGCCGAACCCTTCGTCGAGTGCGCCAGCTGCCATGACCCGCACACCAATGCCAACCCGACGTTCCTGCGCGTCAGCAACGCCGGCAGCGCGGTCTGCCTCGCCTGCCACGTGAAGTAAGCAAGCAAATGTGCCGGGCCCAGCGCCCGGCACGTGTCTTGCAGACAGGTAGTCAATCGGGCCCCGAGGGGCCCTTTTTTCCAACTACGGAGACCTGCGATGACCAACGATCGAATCCGCCGCGACCCCAGCGTTCCGCGCCTGCGCGCGATCGCCGTCGCTGCCGGGCTGGCGTTCGCCGCCCTGCATGCGGCTGCCGCTCCCGCCGCCGCCAACGCCCAGGCCGCCCCGGCCCCGGGTCACGCCGCCGCAGCGCCGGCCGCGCCCTTCGCCAAGGTCGGCGACACCGTCATCAGCCACCAGGAATACGACGTCGCTTTCGCGCAGGCCGCGCGCGGCAAGTTCTATCACGGCAAGCCGCCCGAAGCGGAAGTCGCCAAGCTGCAGCGCGAGGTCGGCCAGCAGCTGGTGGACGAAATCCTGCTGACGCGCGAAGCCAAGCGCCGCAAGATCCAGCCGGACGCGGCGGCGGTGCAGAAGACCATCGCCAGCTACGACGAGCGCTACAAGGACAGCGCGCAGTGGAAGACGAACCGCGCACAGACCCTGCCCGCGCTCAAGGCCAAGCTGGAACGCGACAGCGTGCAGGAGCAGCTGGTCAAGCAGGTGAAGACCGCGGCCGAGCCCACGCCCGCGCAGCTGGAGCAGTACTACCAGTCGCACAAGGACAAGTTCACCTCGCCCGAGCAGGTCCACCTGCAGATGATCCTGCTGAAGGTCGACCCCTCTTCGCCGCAGCCCAAGTGGGACGGCGCGATGGAGGAAGGCAAGGCCATCGCCGCCCGCCTGAAGAAGGGCGCCGACTTCGCCGACCTGGCGAAGCTGCACTCCGGCGATCCGTCCGCCGACAAGGGCGGCGACATGGGCTACGTGCACGCGGGCATGCTGCCCGAGCCGGCGCAGAAGGCGGTGGACAAGCTCAAGCCGGGCGAGTCCAGCGAGCCCCTTGCGCTGATGGAAGGCATCGGCATCTTCAAGCTGCAGGCCCGCAAGCCCCCCGTGCTGAATTCGCTCGACAGCGTGCGCGACCGCTGCAAGGACCTGTACCTGCGCGACAAGGGCGAGGAACAGTGGACCGCGCTGCTCGCCAAGCTGCGCAAGGACACGCCGGTCAAGTTCGATGAATCGCGCTTCCTCCCGCTCGCCAAGGCCGGCGAATCCACGCCGGTCCGCTGACCGCCCCCCGGCAGTAGGTGGTGAATGCAGTCTCCGCGGCGGACATGGCTCACACTGATCGCCTGTGCCGCCGCCGCAACGGCCGCCGGCGCGCAGCAAGGCCCTGCGCCCGCTGACGCCACCCAGGGCGGCGTCCCCGCGGCCGACAGCACCGAGTCTCGCGAATGGCTGATCCCGCCGATCGGCTGGAACGGGTCGCTGGCCTACGACGTGCGCGCCACCCGCGCGCACGGCGAAGGCAGCGCGCTGTCGCAGCTGATCACCGGCAACATCGGCGCCCGCACCTTCATCTACCAGCCCTGGTTCGCGCGCGTCAGCGGCAGCCTGGGGCTGACCGGCAGCTGGACCCAGGACCATCCCGATCGCTCGGCGCCGGACGGGCCGCTGCAGATCGACGCCTCGCTGCACGAGCAGATCCGCACGCGCGAGCAGTTCGCCACCGGCTATGGCCGCATCGACGTGTTCCCGCAGAGCCGCTTCCCGTTCGAGGCGCACGTGGAGCGCAACGACAGCCGCATCGACAGCGGGCTGGCCTCGACCTTCAACTTCCAGACGCAGAACATCGGCTTCTCCCAGCGCTACCGCCCCGTGGGCGGCGCATGGGACCTGAACGCGGGCTACGACCGGCGCGAGCAGAACGGGCTCGGCTTCAAGGCAACACAGGACCTGGTGACGGCGGACTTCAACACGCACTGGAAGTACAACGAGCTGAACCTGAACGGCTCGAAGAGCCACGCGCGCTCCACCGGCATCCAGGACGAGAGCCGCTACAGCACGCTCATCGCGCGCCACAACTTCGTACCGTCCACGGCGATGTCGCTGGACACCACCGCCAACTACACGCGCACCCAGGAAAACACCGCCAGCGTGGGCAACGACCTGCAGGTGCTGCAGTGGTCCAGCGTCGGCCTCTGGCGGCGCGAGAATTCGCCGCTGCAGCTCACCGGCACTGCGCGCGCGCTGCAACTGCGGGAGGACCTCAGCAACACGACGCTGGACACCTGGGGCGCCACCCTCGGGGCCAACTATGACTACAGCCCCAACCTGCGCCTGACCGCCAACGGCGGCTTCAACGCCACGCGCAGCGGGAGCAGCGACGTCAACGGCCTGGCGGGCAGCCTCGGCGCCAACTACCAGGGCGATTCGGTCAGCGTCGGCGGCGCCCGCTACGAGTGGTTCACCGGCGGAACCGTCGGGGCGACCAGCACCCAGGGCAGTGGCGTGGAAAGCGAGCAGCAGACCGCACTCAACCTTCAGCTGGGGCACACGCTCACGCGCGTTTGGTCGACCGGCCAGCTGTCGACGCTCACCATGAACGCCGGGCAGACGCTGTCCTATACCCAGATCCGCAGCAACCTGTCGCACGCCGCCGCGCTCGGCCTGACCGATCTCACGGCCCTGCTCAACACCCTCTCCGGAACGTGGAATTCCGGCGGCAGCGACCGCAACGCCTACGCGCGGGTCACCTACAGCGACTCGATCGCCCTGCAGGGACCGGACAACCGCTTCCAGCTCTTCAATTTCCAGCTTTCCGGAAACTTCGAGCTGGACAACCAGCGTTCCTTCACGGGCGACGTGACCTACCAGCGCACCTGGCAGGAGAACGCCACCCGGCTCGATGGGGTCACCAGCGTTCCGCTTTCGCGGCAGGGCGCCTCGGCCGCCAGCGGCGAGGTGGTCTACCGTCACCAGCGCCTGTTCGGGGTGCCCCGGCTGCGCTTCGAGTCGCGCCTGAGGCTGGCCCAGGATGTGCTGAAACAGCCAGGAACCCTGCTGACGCTTCCCGATCGTGAGACAAAGCTGTGGGAAAACCGCCTGGACTGGAGCGTCGGACGCATCGACGCCCAGGCGATCCTGCGCCTGTCCTCCGTGGACGGGCGGCGCCGCGAGGCCCTCATGTTCCGCATCCAGCGCAGCTTTGGCGAGTGATGCGGCAAAAGAACGATGAAGAGAGGATGAGATGTCGACATTGAGCATGGGATCGTTCGCGTCGGCCCGGCGACTGGCCGCCCTGCTGCTGATGCTGGCTGGCGGCGTGCTCGCTGGCCTGCTGGCGACCGAGGCGCGCGCCGAGTACGGCGACGTGGTCATCAACAACTATTCCGACGCCGCGGCCATGCGCCCGGTGGTGTTTCCCCACTGGTTCCACCGCATCCGCTACCGCTGCAAGGTGTGCCACGCCGACCTGGGCTTCAAGTTCAAGGCGGGCGGCAACGAGATCAACATGGTCAAGGTGATCGACGGCCAGTTCTGCGGCGCCTGCCACAACGGCGAAGTCGCCTGGAGCATCGAGAACTGCAACATGTGCCACTCGGCCAAGCCGGGCACGCCGACGCAGGTGCACGAGAGCACGACCAACTCGCTGGTCGCGCCGGCCGCGCCCGCGGCGCCAGGCGCCGCCCCGGCGGCTGCCCCTGCGGCCGCACCGGCAGGAGGGAAGAAGTGATGCATCCCCGCCTCGCACTCGCCGCGTTCGCCGCCGCGGCCTTCACCTGGATCGCCGGCCCCGCAGTGGCCGCGGACGACCTCGCCGCCGGCAAGACCACCTACGAGGGCGGCTGCGTCGCCTGCCACGGCACCGGCGTGCTCGGCGCGCCCAAGGTCGGCGACGCCGCCGCCTGGAAGCCGCGCGCGGCCGGCGGCATCGCCGCGCTGCTGGCCAGCGCCAAGGCCGGCAAGGGCGGGATGCCGCCCAAGGGCGCCATGCCCACGCTCACCGACCAGCAGCTGCAGAACGCGATCGCCTACATGCTGTCGCAGTCCAGCGGCGGCGCCGCCACGGCCGCGGCGAAGCCCGCGCCGGCACCCGCGGCGGCGCCCGCGCCTGCAC